>DATMTO010000090.1:0-7198 GCA_035564055.1 Rhodocyclaceae bacterium
CTGTCCATCGTGATCAACACGATGGACCAGTCGATCCGCCTGATCCCGACGCAGTTCCGCCCGCTGGCGCAGATTGGTTTTGATATTCCGGGTCTGGGTACCATCCTGACGCTGCTGATCATCTTCGTTACCGGCCTGGTGACGGCGAACATCCTCGGCCAGCAGATCGTCAAATTCTGGGAAGCCGCGCTCGGCCGCATTCCGGTGGTGAAGTCGATCTACTACAGCGTCAAGCAGGTCAGCGACACCCTGTTCTCCGGCAATGGCGACGCTTTCCGGCAGGTCCTGCTGGTGCGTTACCCGCACCCCGAGGCGTGGTCCATCGCCTTCCAGACCGGCGAACCGGCCCGCGACGTTTCCAGCCGCCTGTCGGACGATTACGTGGCCGTCTTCATTCCGACCGCCCCCAGCCCGGTCAACGGCTTCTTCTTCTTCGTCAAACGCGCCGATACTCTGGTGCTGGACATGAGCGTGGACGAGGCGCTCAAATATATCGTCTCCATGGGCGTGGTATCTCCCACGCACCTGCTCGACCAAGGGGGCAAGCCCCTGACCTAGGCCGGGCCGCTTGCCTTTGCCCCCGCTCCCGCGTCCGCGTAAAATAGCGGGCTTGCCTGCAGGTCTCGCTGCACAACCCACAGAATCACAACGGAATCCATCATGCGCACCCATTACTGCGGCCACGTCAATGCCGCTCATGTCGATCAGATCGTCACTCTCGCCGGCTGGGCGCACCGTCGCCGTGACCACGGCGGCGTCATCTTCATCGACCTGCGCGATCGCGAAGGCCTGGCCCAGATCGTCTGCGATCCGGACCGCGCCGACATGTTCAAGATCGCCGAAGGCGTGCGCAGCGAGTTCGTCCTCAAGATCACCGGCAAGGTGCGTCGTCGCCCGGTCGGGACCGAGAACCCCAACCTGGGCTCGGGCGAGATCGAGATCCTCTGCCACGAGATCGAGGTCCTCAACGCTGCGGTCACGCCACCCTTCCAGCTTGACGACGAGAACCTGTCGGAGAACGTGCGCCTGACCCACCGCGTGGTCGATCTGCGCCGCCCGCAGATGCAGAAGAACATGATGCTGCGCTACAAGACGGCCATGGCTTTCCGCCGCTTCCTTGACGGCCAGGGCTTCATCGACATCGAAACCCCGATGCTGACCAAGAGCACCCCGGAAGGCGCCCGCGACTACCTCGTGCCTTCGCGCGTGCACGACGGCCAGTTCTTTGCCCTGCCGCAGTCGCCGCAGCTGTTCAAGCAGATGCTGATGGTCGCCGGCTTCGACCGTTACTACCAGATCGTCAAGTGCTTCCGCGACGAAGACCTGCGCGCCGATCGCCAGCCCGAATTCACCCAGGTCGATATCGAGACCTCCTTCATGGGCGAGGACGAAATCACCGCCCTGATCGAGAAGCTGATCATCACGGTGTTCAAGGAAGCGATGGACGTGGATCTGCCCAATCCCTTCCCGCGCATGAGCTATGCCGAAGCCATGAACCGCTTCGGTTCGGACAAGCCCGACCTGCGCGTAACCCTGGAAATCACCGACGTCACCGACGCCGTCACCGATGTCGCCTTCAAGGTCTTCTCCGGCCCGGCCACCACCGGCGGCAAGGTTGCCGCCCTGCGCGTGCCGAACGGCGGCACCCTGTCGCGCGGCGAAATCGACGGCTACACCGAGTTCGTCAAGATCTACGGCGCCAAGGGTCTGGCCTACATCAAGGTCAATGACGCTACCAAGCTGAACGAGGAAGGCCTGCAGTCGCCCATCGTCAAGAACATCCACGAACAGGCGCTGAAGACCATCATCGAGCGCACCGGCGCGCAGAACGGCGACCTGATCTTCTTCGGCGCCGACAAGACCAAGGTGGTGAATGACGCCCTCGGCGCCTTGCGCATCAAGCTCGGCCACGAAAAGGGCTACACCAACGGCAAGGCCTGGGAGCCGCTGTGGGTCGTGGACTTCCCCATGTTCGAGTACGACGAGGAAGACAAGCGTTGGACCGCCTGCCACCACCCCTTCACCTCGCCCAAGGACGGCCATGAGGAATTCCTCAAGACCGATCCGGGCAAATGTCTGGCCAAGGCCTACGACCTTGCCCTGAACGGGTGGGAAATCGGCGGTGGTTCAGTGCGTATCCACAAGGCCGATGTACAGGCCAAGGTCTTCGATGCGCTCGGTATCAACGAGGAAGAGCAGCAGCTCAAGTTCGGCTTTCTGCTCGACGCGCTCAAGTACGGTGCCCCCCCGCACGGCGGCCTGGCCTTCGGCCTGGACCGCATCGTCACCATGATGACCGGTGCCGAATCCATTCGTGACGTGATCGCTTTCCCCAAGACCCAGCGCGCGCAATGCCTGCTGACCAATGCACCGAGCGAAGTCGACGAGAAGCAACTGCGCGAGCTGCACATCCGTCTGCGCAACACGACCCCGCCGGCCGCGGCATAAAGCTCTACCATGCGGCGCCTGCTATCGCTGCTGTTATCGGTCTGGCTGCTCTGCTTCGCGGGGCTGGCCAGCGCCTATGACGACAGCATCACAGTCGCCACGCTGCCGCCCGAGGCCCGCACCACACTGCAGTTGATCGACGCCGGCGGCCCGTTTCCCTATCGCCGCGACGGTGTCGTTTTCGGCAACTACGAAAGGCGCCTGCCGGTACGGGCGCGCGGTTACTACCATGAGTACACGGTGCCCACGCCGGGCGTCAAAACCCGCGGTGCGCGCCGCATCATCGCCGGCACCGAAGGCGAGCGCTATTACACTGCCGACCACTACAACAGCTTCCGACGCATCATCCAATGAACGACTACACCGAAACCCTGGCCAACGCCGAAATCGCCGGCGTCTTTGAGATCCCCGAAGGTGGCGTCGACGCCATCGTCGCCGCCGCCGAGGCGAACAAGCACATCGTCTATCGCGCTGACCTGCGCGCCGCGCGCAGCCGCGAACAGATGCTGACCATCATCGGCGAAGGGCTGGAACTCCCGGCCTGGTACGGCGCCAACTTCGACGCGCTGCTGGACTGCATCTGTGACATGAACTGGGTGCCGGCATCCGGCTACACCATCATTCTCGAGAACTGCCACAACATCAACAATCTGGCGCCGTCCGAGTTCAACATGCTGATCGACGTCTTCGCCCAGGCCGCCAATTCGTGGCGCGAAGAAGACAAGCCGTTCTGGTGCTTCGTCGACCTGCCCTCCAACGTCTGAGTCAAATTCGACGATGAGCGACACGGCCATCGCCCACAAGATTCCCGTCTCCGTCCTCGTCGTCATCCATACCGAGGATCTGCAGATCCTCCAGCTCGAACGCAAGGGCCATAGCGGCTTCTGGCAATCGGTGACCGGCAGCCAGGAGGCCGGCGAAACCCTCGCAGAAACCGCCTGCCGCGAAGTCTGGGAGGAAACCGGCATCCGCATCACGCCGGATATGCTGGTGGACTGGCGGCTCTCCAATCGCTACGAGATCTTTCTGCAATGGCGTCATCGCTATGCCGACGGCGTGACCCATAACACCGAGCATGTGTTCAGCGTCTGCGTTCCGGCCGATACGGCCATCACGCATTGCGACGACGAGCATTGCAATGCACGCTGGCTGCCCTGGCGCGAGGCGGTGGAGAGCTGTTTTTCGTGGAGCAATCGCGACGCGATCTACCTGCTGGCGCAAGACCGCACGGAACAGCGCTAGGCCTCCAGAAAGCCGTCGCCGCGCTGCGCCTTGACCAGATGCAGACAGGCGGGACAGAGGCAGCCGACTGCATCAGCCGGCTCGGGCACCGGCAGCGCCTCGCCCGCTACATGCATGCACCAGCACTGCGCCGCGCCGGCCGTATAGCCGCAGACGAAGGGCGCGCCGCATCGGGCGCAGCTCACATTGGGCGCCAGATCGGTCAAAGGTGAAACCGGTTGATCCATATCAACACTCTATACCCTGGCGCTTGAAAATCCAGAGGGCAGCACCTATCTCGGGAGTACAGGAAGTTTTTCCGTACCAACCGAGGAGAAAACCCATGAGCAATCTGACCCGCAACGTCATCTCCAGCCCGCTTGACGAGCTCTTCCATGGCTTTTTCGTCCGGCCGGTCGAGTTCGGCAACACCCCCGAAACCCCGAGCATCCGGCTCGACATCAAGACCCAGGACAATAACTACCTGATCCACGCCGAACTGCCCGGCATGAAAAAGGAAGACATCCACGTCAATATCGACGGTTCGGTCGTCTCCATCAGCGCCGAGCGCAAGCAGGAGAAGGAAGTCAAGGAAGGCGAGCGTATCTTGCGTACCGAACGCTACTTCGGCAAGGTCTCGCGCAGCTTCGATCTGGGCACCGATGTCGACGAGGCGAATGCCGTCGCCAAGTACGCCGACGGCGTGCTTGAGCTGACCCTGCCCAAGAAGACTGCCACCGCCAACAAGCGTCTGCAGATCCAGTAAGCAGTTAGCGATTACTCCCGTGCCCGTCTTTACGGTCGGCGCACGGGATTGTTCTGCTTGCCTTTTTCGGCAGCGGTACGGGTAGAATGTGCGGATTCGCAGTCGCTTTTTTCTTCCGCCATGTCCGCACCCCAGATCACTCCGCAGCAAGAGGCCGGCATCCTCGCCGAAGCCCTGCCTTACATCCAGCGCTTCCACGGCAAGACCATCGTCGTCAAGTACGGCGGCAACGCCATGACCGACGAAAAGCTCAAGCAGAGCTTCGCCCACGACGTGGTCATGCTCAAGCTGGTCGGCATGAACGTGGTGGTGGTCCACGGCGGTGGCCCGCAGATCGAAAGCCTGCTCGGCCGCGTCGGCAAGAAGGGTGAGTTCATCCAGGGCATGCGTGTCACCGATGCCGAAACCATGGAGCTGGTCGAGATGGTGCTGGGTGGCCAGGTCAACAAGGACGTGGTGAACCTCATCAATCAGGCTGGCGGCAAGGCCGTAGGCCTGACCGGCAAGGACGGCTCGATGATCCGCGCCAAGAAGCTGCTGATGGCGAACAAGGACAAGCCCGACGACATGATCGACATCGGCCAGGTCGGCGATATCGTCTCCATCGACCCGGCCCTGATCGCCCTGCTCGGCAGCCAGGCCTTCATCCCGGTGATCGCGCCGATCGGCGTCGGCGCCGACGGAGAGACCTACAACATCAACGCCGACGTGGTCGCCGGCAAGATCGCCGAAGTGCTCAAGGCTGAAAAGCTGGTCCTGCTCACCAATACGCCGGGCGTGCTCGACAAGGCCGGCAATCTGCTCACCGGCATCACCCCCAAACAGATCGACGACATGGTCGATGACGGCACCCTGTCCGGCGGCATGCTGCCCAAGATCGGTTCCGCACTCGATGCTGCACGTAGCGGGGTCAAGAGCGTGCACATCATTGATGGCCGCGTCGAGCATGCGCTGCTGCTGGAAATCCTGACCGACGAAGGCGTGGGTACGCTGATCAAGTCCAAGTAATTCCGCTGTTCCAGACTCCGGGGAGGGAGCGATGGCGACAAAGGCTGGAGAACGCAAGCTGCAGATTCTGCAGGTGATTGCCGAGATGCTGGAAACGCCTCAGGGCGAGAAGGTCACTACCGCCGCCCTCGCCGCCCGTCTCGAGGTTTCGGAGGCAGCGCTGTATCGTCACTACGCCAGCAAGGCGCAGATGTACGAGGGGCTGATCGAGTTCATCGAAAACAGTGTGTTTTCGGTCATCAACCAGATCGAACAGGATGAAGAGAACGGCATGAAGCAGGCCGAACTCATCGTCGCCAGCCTGCTGCGTTTTGCGCAGAAGAATCGTGGTCTGACCCGCGTGCTGATCGGCGATGCCCTGGTGCACGAGAATGCGCGCCTGCAGGTGCGCATCAACCAGTTGATGGAACGCATTGAGGCCTCGCTCAAGCAGGCCTTGCGCGTTGCATCGACGCAGGGGGCGCTGCCCGCCGAGCATGACTTCGGCGCGCATGCCAACACGCTCGTCGCCTACACCCTAGGCCGTTGGCATCTGTTCGTAAAGAGCGGCTTCAAACACGAGCCGCTCACGCAGCTTCCGGCCCAGTGGGCCATACTGAAAGCCTAAGCCTTCAGCAGCTGCGCCGCCTCGATCGCGAAGTAAGTCAGGATGCCGTCGGCCCCGGCACGCTTGAACGCGAGCAGGCTTTCCATCATCGTTGCATCACCATCCAGCCAGCCGTTCTGCGCGGCGGCCTTCAACATCGCGTATTCGCCGCTGACCTGATAGGCATAGGTCGGTACGCCGAACTCGTCTTTCACGCGACGCACAATGTCGAGATAGGGCATGCCCGGTTTGACCATGACCATGTCGGCACCTTCGTCGATGTCGAGCGCGACTTCGCGCAGCGCTTCGTCGCTGTTGGCAGGGTCCATCTGGTAGGTGTATTTGTTGCCCTTGCCGAGATTGCCAGCCGAACCCACGGCATCGCGGAAGGGGCCGTAGAAGGCCGAGGCGTACTTGGCCGAATAAGCGAGGATGCGCGTGTGGATCTGCTGCGCGCCGTCGAGTTCTGCGCGAATGCGCGCGATGCGCCCATCCATCATGTCCGACGGCGCGACCACGTCGGCGCCGGCCTGGGACTGACACAGCGCCTGTTTTGCCAGCGCCTCCAGGGTTTCGTCGTTGAGTACATAACCGCGTGGATCGTCACGGGCAATCAGGCCGTCCTGACCATGGCTGGTGTAGGGATCAAGGGCGACGTCGCAAATGATGCCGAGCTCGGGCAGCTCCTGCTTGAGGCGGGCGACGACACGCGGCACCAGACCGTCCGGATTCCACGCCTCTTCCGCCCCCCAGGACTTTTTGTCGACATCGATCACCGGGAAAAGCGCCAGGGCCGGAATGCCCAGATTCAGTGCGCGCTCGGCGACCGGCAACAGCCGGTCCAACGTCACGCGCTCGACGCCGGGCATGGAGGCCACTTGCTCAGTACGGTTATTACCGTCGAGAACGAATACCGGATAAATGAAGTCTGCGGCAGTAAGCGCATGCTCACGCATCAGGCGGCGGGAGAAGTCATCGCGGCGCATGCGGCGCATGCGCGTGGCGGGGAAGGTGGGGTGCGGTTTGATATTCATCTCTATTCGTAAAAGCGCTGGAACTTTCTCAAATGCTTTCTATCCTACTAATAGATGGTGAGCAACCGTCTCCCGCTTACCCTCCCTGAGCGGGTGCCTTGTTCGACTTGTTCAAGGCGTTCTGCCCCCGGTCTT
>DATMTO010000091.1:0-11812 GCA_035564055.1 Rhodocyclaceae bacterium
GGCCGCTCAGGAGTGTGGTGTCAAGAACCTCGAAGTGCGCATCAAGGGCCCTGGCCCGGGTCGCGAATCGGCGGTGCGTGCGCTGAATGCCCTCGGCATGAAGATCACCAGCATTACCGACATCACCCCGATTCCCCACAACGGTTGCCGGCCGCCCAAGCGCCGCCGCATCTAATCAGGAGACGCAAACGTGGCCCGTAATCTAGACGCCAAGTGCCGTCAATGCCGCCGTGAGGGCGAGAAGCTGTTCCTCAAGGGCGAGAAGTGCTTTACCGATAAATGCGCCATCGAGCGCCGTGCCTACGCTCCTGGCCAGCACGGTCAGAAGTCTGGCGCCCGTCTGTCCGGCTATGGTCAGCAACTGCGTGAAAAGCAAAAGATCCGTCGTACCTACGGCGTGCTCGAAGGCCAGTTCCGCCGTGCTTTCGCAGAAGCTGAACGCAAGAAGGGTCAGACTGGCGAAAACCTGCTGCAACTGCTTGAGTCGCGCCTGGACACCGTTGCCTATCGTATGGGCTTTGGTGCCTCCCGTGCCGAATCGCGCCAGATCGTTCGCCACAACGGCGTGCTGGTCAATGGCAAGCGAGTAAACATTCCGTCGTACTCGGTCCGTCCTGGTGATGTGGTCGAACTGACCGAAGCCGCTCGTGGTCACCTGCGTACCAAGGCCGCTCTCGAAGCTGCTGATTCGCGTGGTTTCCCTGAGTGGGTCAGTGTTGATGTGAAGAGTGCCAAGGGCACTTTCAAGGCCTTGCCGCAACGCGCCGAGCTGTCCTCGTCGCTGAACGAAGGCCTCGTGGTCGAACTTTACTCGCGCTAATCCGAATGTGACGGGCGATACGGGCTGCAAGCCCGTGTCGCCGTTGCTATTTAACGAAGGAATGCAGATGCAAAGCAGTGCTCTTCTGAAACCGCGCATCATTGACGTACAAACCCTCTCGCCGGTTCATGCCCGTGTTGTCATGGAACCGTTCGAGCGTGGCTACGGCCACACCCTCGGCAACGCCCTGCGTCGCATTCTTCTGTCCTCGCTGCCCGGCGCGGCTGTGACCGAAGTCTCGATCGAAGGCGTGCTGCACGAATACTCGACGCTTGACGGCGTTCGCGAGGACGTGGTTGACATCCTCCTGAACCTCAAGGGTGTTGTCTTCAAGTTGCAGAATCGCAACGAAGTCCAGTTGACCCTGACCCGTGATGGTGAAGGTGTGGTCAAGGCCGGCGACATCGAGCTGCCGCACGACGTCGAAATCATCAACCCGGATCACGTGATTGCTCACGTCGCTCCTGGTGGCAAGCTGAACGTCACCCTGACCGTGGAAACCGGTCGCGGCTACGTGCCTGCCAATACCCGTCCGCAAGACAAGGAAAGCAAGGCCATCGGCCGCATCCTGCTGGATGCCTCCTACAGCCCCGTGCGTCGCGTCAGCTACGCTGTCGAATCGGCTCGTGTTGAACAGCGTACCGACCTCGACAAGCTGATCATCGACATCGAAACCAGCGGTGCCGTGGATCCGGAAGAATCGATCCGCCACTCGGCCCGTCTGCTGATGGAACAGCTGTCCGCCTTTGCTGATCTGGAAGGTACTCCGTCGGCGCCGGAAGCCAAGGCGACCAGCACCGTTGATCCGGTCCTGCTGCGTCCGGTCGACGATCTGGAGCTGACCGTGCGTTCGGCCAACTGCCTCAAGGCCGAAAACATCTACTACATCGGCGACCTGATTCAGCGTACCGAAACCGAGCTGCTCAAGACCCCGAATCTGGGTCGCAAGTCGCTCAACGAAATCAAGGAAGTCCTCGCTTCGCGCGGCCTGACCCTTGGCATGAAGCTCGAGAACTGGCCTCCGGCCGGTCTCGAAAAAATGGGCTGAGCCGGATAACCGGACAGTTCAAAAGGGGGCCGCGGATGTTCGTCGGCCCCTTCTTTCAACCATAAAATAATAACGATTAACCGGCGACTTGCATTGCGCGGTAGCCGAATAAAAAGGAAATAGAAATGCGTCACGGAAACGGACTCCGCAAACTCAACCGCACCAGCGCCCACCGTCAGGCAATGCTGCGCAACATGGCTAACTCGCTGCTGCGTCACGAAGCCATCAAGACCACCCTGCCGAAGGCCAAGGAACTGCGCCGCGTCGTCGAGCCGCTGATCACCCTGGGCAAGAAGCCGAGCCTGGCCAATCGCCGCCTGGCATTCGACCGTACCCGCGACCGCGAAATGGTGGTCAAGCTGTTTGACGTGCTCGGCCCGCGTTTTGCCAATCGTAACGGCGGTTACCTGCGCATCCTGAAGATGGGTTTCCGTCTGGGCGACAACGCGCCGATGGCCTACGTCGAACTGCTCGATCGTCCGGCAGAAACCGAAGCGGTTGAAGTCGCTGGCGAGTAAGTCCCGCCCAGCTCAAAAAAGCCGACGCAAGTCGGCTTTTTTGTTTTGGACGTCGCAGAACTGTCGAGCGGTTTGACAGCGTGTAAGTTCATGGCGTCCATCTTGTTGATTGGCAACAGATATTTTTCTGGCATGTGATCTGCTTAAGAGGGTATGAGTTCCACTTCTTAAAGGCATATCATGATCAGCAAGCTGACGAATTGTTTTGCGGCGGGTGTTCTGGCTGTTTCGGCAATGGCTGCCCAGGCCGGTCCCATCCCCTATCCGAATGCCGGCACCATGAATCCGGTGACCTATGCGTTTACCGCGGCCGGCACCGGCGACGTGGTGGCTTATTTCTGGGGTTCCACCGCCGGCTATACCAGCACGCTGAGCCTGCTGGTCAATGGCGTCGATACCGGTATCGTCGGTCTCAACAACCATACGTCGGCCTACGGCGATTCGCTCAACTTCGGGACCGTGAATGCCGGCGACAGCCTCGTGTTCCGCCTCAATGTACTGAGCACCGGCGATGCCTGGTATTCCAATACCGGGCTCAACTACGACGGCGTTAATCACGTCTACTCGACCGATTTTGCCGGCGATTCGAGCATTCCCGCTGGCACCTTTGTCTCGTTCGAGGACCTGCCTTTCGGCGGCGACTTCAACTATAACGACGAGGATTTCGTCTTCACCAACGTTCATGGCGAGGTTCCTGAGCCGATCAGCGCACTGCTGCTGGGCGCAGGTCTGCTGGGCGCTGTTGCGGTACGCCGTCAGAAGCGCTGATCTCCTTTAGTACCGGAACATCGACGCCCCGAGAGGGGCGTTTTTTTGGTCCACTAATCAGGCCAGAGCGGTCAGGGCTTCCTCTTCCTGCATCTGCAGTGCCCACATCTGCGCATACATGCCGCCGGCCTCAAGCAGGTCGCGATGACTGCCTTGTTCGACCACTTTGCCTTGATCCAACACCAGAATCTGGTCGGCCTTCATGACGGTGGACAGGCGATGCGCAATGATGAGGCTGGTGCGCCCTTCCGCGGCCAGATCCAGTTGCTCCTGGATCGCTTGTTCGGTCTTTGAATCAAGCGCCGAGGTGGCTTCGTCGAAGATCAGGATCGGTGGGTTCTTGAGCAGGGCGCGGGCAATCGCCACCCGCTGCTTCTCTCCGCCGGAGAGCTTGAGGCCGCGTTCACCGACCTGCGTCTGATAGCCTGCCGGCAGGCGATGAATAAAGGCATCCAGCTGAGCCGCGCGCGCGGCCGCGTAAACCTCGTCTTCCGTTGCCGCTGGCCGGCCGTACTGGATGTTGTAGAAAATGGTGTCATTGAAGAGCACGGTGTCCTGCGGCACGATGCCGATCGCGCTGCGCAACGAGCTTTGTGTCAGCCCGCGTATGTCGTCGCCGTTGATGCGCACCGCGCCGCTGCCGACGTCGTAGAAGCGGTAGAGCAGACGCGCCAAGGTGGATTTGCCGGAACCGCTGTGGCCAACGACAGCAAGGGAACCGCCGGCCGGGATATTGAAGCTCACCCCGTGCAGGATTTCACGCAGGCCATCGTAGCTGAAATGGACATTGTCAAAGGCGACTGCGCAGGCGGTCGTCTGTAGCGGAGTTGCATCAGGCGTGTCCTGGATTTCCATATGCTGCTGCTTGAGGGCGAACAGCCGTTCAATATCGGTCAGCGCCTGACGAATTTCACGGTAGAGCACACCGAGGAAGTTCAGTGGAATGTAGAGCTGGATGAGGAAGGCATTGACCAGCACGATGTCGCCAACAGTCATCTGGCCATTCGCCACGCCGAGCGCGGCTCGCCACATCATCAGGGCGACGCCAACCGAAATGATGAGCGCCTGTCCGATGTTCAGCAGCGAGAGCGAGAGCTGGTTCCGGACCTGCGCGGTCTCCCAGCGCTGCATCTGCTGGTCGTAACGGCGGGCTTCCCAGTCCTCGTTATTGAAGTACTTGACCGTCTCGTAGTTGAGCAGGCTGTCGATGGCGCGGCTGCTGGCGGCCGAGTCGATCTCGTTGGCCTCGCGGCGCAGATGGGTACGCCAGTTGGTGACGACGATGGTGAAGGTGACGTAGAACGTCAGCGTGATGACAGTGATCAGGGCAAAGGACAGCTCGTACTTGACCAGCAGGATGCCCAGCACCAGCAGGATTTCGACCAGCGTCGGCAGAATCGAGTAAAGCGTGTAGCTCAGCAGCGAACCGATCGCCTTGGTACCACGCTCAATATCGCGGGTCAGGCCGCCGGTCTGGCGCTCAAGATGAAAGCGCAGCGAAAGCGAGTGCAGGTGGGAAAAAACCTGGAGCGCGATATTGCGCACCGCGCGCTGGCTGACCCGGGCAAAGATGATCTCGCGCAGCTCGCCGAACATCGAAGCCGAGAAACGCAGGCCGCCGTAGGCAGCGAGCAGGCCAAGCGGCACCAGAATGAGCTTGCTCTGTTCGTCGAGGCCCAGCGCATCGACGATGTGCTTGAAGACGATGGGTACCGCCACGTTGGCCAGCTTGGCGGCGATCAGACAGCTCAGGGCCAGTACGACCCGCCACTTCCATTGCCACAGGTAGGGCAACAGGGATTGGACAGTGGCCCAGTCATGGCGATTTGCGGTGGGGGCGGCGGGAAGGGGCAGGGAGCTGGATTTGCGCATGCGTCATTATAGAGATGCGGCCCGCTGGCGGCTTTTCAAGCGCGGCTTTGACTTGGGCCGCGACCCGCGTACCATAGGTGACGTATAAGGACATTGGCATGGCGGCATAAGCAGTTCCGTTCCGAGGCTCCCGTCAGAGGGGCACATGAGGAGGCGCGATGAAGTGGCTGTTTCTGTTTGTGGCGATTCTGCTGGTATGGGTGGGCCTGCTTGTGTGCGTGCGCGGCTTGCGCCAGCGCTGGATTTCCGCACCCATCTTCAAGCTTTACCGGCGCATGCTGCCGGCCATGTCGCCGACCGAGCGCGATGCGCTTGAAGCCGGCACGGTGTGGTGGGAGGGCGAGCTTTTCGGCGGCAATCCCGACTGGCAAACCCTGCTGACCTACCCGCGGCCGCGCCTCAGCGTTGCCGAGCAGAACTTCCTCGACAATGAGGTCGAGGAGCTTTGTCGCCTCAGTAACGACTGGGACACCGCCCACATTCACCATGATCTGTCCCCGCAGGCCTGGGCCTATATCAAGGCCAGGGGTTTTCTCGGCATGATCATTCCGAAGCGCTACGGTGGCCTTGAGTTCTCGGCCTATGCACATTCGCAGGTGGTGGCAAAACTGGCTTCGCGCTCCTCGACAGCGGCAGTCTCGGTGATGGTGCCGAATTCGCTTGGGCCGGCCGAGCTGCTGCTGCATTACGGCACCGAGGCGCAGCGTGAGCACTATCTACCGCGACTGGCGCGCGGCGAAGAGATCCCGGCCTTCGCCTTGACCAACCCGCATGCCGGTTCGGACGCGGCCTCGATTCCCGACTTCGCGATTGTCTGCAAGGGGCAGTGGAACGGGCAGGAAGTGCTCGGCATGCGCGTGACCTGGGAAAAGCGCTACATCACGCTGGGGCCGATCTGCACTTTGCTGGGCCTGGCTTTCCGCCTCTACGATCCGGAGCATCTACTTGGAGAGACCGAGGACATCGGCATCACCTGTGCACTGGTTCCGAGCGATACGCCGGGTGTGAATATCGGGCGCCGCCACTGGCCGCTCAACGCGACCTTCCAGAACGGCCCCAACTGGGGTACTGATGTTTTCATGCCGCTGGACTGGATCATCGGTGGGCCGAAGATGGCAGGCCAGGGCTGGCGCATGCTGATGGAATGCCTTGCCGCCGGGCGTTCGATTTCGCTGCCGGCCTCGAGCACCGGCACTGCCAAGCTGGCGGTGCGTTCGACCGGTGCCTATGCACGTGTGCGGACCCAGTTCAAGACCGCGATCGGTAGATTCGAAGGCATCGAGGAAGCGCTGGCGCGCATGGGCGGTTACACCTACATGATGGATGCGGCGCGCATGATGACGGCCGGTGCCATCGATCTCGGTGCCAAGCCCTCGGTCGCCTCGGCCATCGTCAAGTATCACCTGACCGAGATGGGCCGCGACGTCGTCAACGATGCGATGGACATCCTCGGCGGCAAGGGCATCTGTCTCGGTCCGAACAACTTCATGGGCCGCGCCTACGAGCAGATTCCCATCGTCATCACGGTCGAGGGCGCAAACATTCTCACGCGCAGCCTGATCATCTTCGGCCAGGGAGCGGTTCGTTGCCACCCCCATGTGCTGGCGGAAATGGCCGCCGCACGCAATCCGAATCGCGACCTGGGCCTGATCCAGTTCGACGAAGCCCTGTGGGCGCATGTTGCCTTTGCTGCGAAGAACATGCTGCGCTCTCTTGGAATGGCGCTGACCGGTTCGCACTTCGTGGCGGTGCCCGAAAATATTGCACCGGAAACGCGCCGCTATTATCAGCAGCTGACGCGGTTCTCCGCCTCGTTTGCCTTTCTCACCGATGTATCGATGGTGGTGCTCGGTGGCGGACTCAAGCGGAGAGAGAAGCTTTCCGCAAGACTTGGCGACATCCTCTCCTTGATGTATCTCGTCTCGGCGACATTGAAGCGTTACGAGGACGAAGGTCGTCAGCAGGCCGATGCGCCGCTGCTGCATTGGGCAATTTGGGATGCGATGTTCAAGGCGCAGAACGCCTTCGAGGGGGTGCTCGCCAACTTCCCCAATCGTTTTGTCGCCTGGTGTCTGCGGCGCGTGATCTTTCCGCTGGGACGCCCGTATGTCGTGCCCGCCGATGCCCTGGGCGCGCAAGTCGCGCAAAAGCTGATTACGCCTTCGCCTACGCGTGAACGGCTGACGCATGGCATGTACGTGCCCAAGGGCGATCAGGAAATTGTCGGCGCCATCGAAAAGGCGCTGGAAGCAACGATCGCGGCCGAACCAATCGAGCAGCGCCTGCGTCACGCACAGAAGGATGGACGTATCCAGGGGCGCAGTCAGGACGAGCTTCTGGCCGCGGCGCGCGCGGCCGGCATCATCGGCAACGGTGAAGGCGATGTGCTGGCCATGCGCGATGCCCTGCGCGATCGGGTGATCCGCGTCGATCATTTCCCGCAGGACTTCTCGGCCGAGTCCGGCGCCGCCGGCCGGTCCATGCACGGCGACTCCGCCGAGAAAATCGGTACGCCGCTACGTGGAGTTGGGTCATGAATTTCAAACCCGTTTATATCGTTGATGGCGCACGCACGCCGTTTATCAAAAGCCGCAATACGCCCGGCCCGTTCTCGGCCTCGGATCTGGCCGTCGCCGCCGGTCGTGCGCTGCTGGTGCGCCAGCCCTTCGCGGCCGCCGATCTCGATGAGGTCATTCTCGGTTGCGCGATCCCCAGCGTGGACGAGACCAACATCGGCCGCGTCGTCGCCCTGCGCCTCGGCTGCGGCCACAAAGTGCCGGGCTGGACGGTAATGCGCAACTGCGCCTCGGGCATGCAGGCACTCGACTCGGCGGTGGCCAATATTCAGCTCGGGCGTTCGCATCTGGTGCTGGCCGGCGGTACCGATGCACTGTCGCGCGCGCCGCTGCAGTTTTCCGACGAAATGACGCGCTGGTTCTCGGCGCTGGCTGGGGCGCGCAGCCCCGGCCAGAAGCTGAGGCAGTTGTTGCGCCTGCCGGTCAAGCGGATGGCGCCGGTGATTGCCTTGATGCGCGGACTGACCGATCCGGTCGTCAATCTGCTCATGGGGCAGACGGCGGAAAACCTGGCCTGGAAATTCAATATCACGCGGCGCCAGCAGGATGAGTTCGCCGCCAACAGTCATCTGCGTGTCCTCGCGGCACAGCAGGCCGGCAACTTCGCTGACGAGATCGTCCCGATGGTGGCGCCCGACGGGCGTGTCATTGACAACGACGACGGCGTGCGTGCCGACTCGACACCGGACAATCTGGCCAAGCTCAAACCCTTCTTCGACCGCAACTACGGCAGCGTGACGGCCGGCAACAGTTCCCAGGTGACCGACGGCGCCACCTGCCTGCTGCTCGCATCGGAAGAGGCGGTCAGGCATTTCGGTCTGGATCCGATGGGCCGCATTCTCGATAGCCAGTGGGCCGGCCTGGATCCGGCGCAGATGGGGCTGGGACCGGTGCACGCGGCTACGCCGATCCTGCAGCGGCAGGGGCTTGGGCTCAATGACATTGATGCCTGGGAAATCAATGAGGCCTTCGCCGCGCAGGTGTTGGCCTGTCTGGCAGCGTGGAATGACGCCGACTATTGTCGTGATCAGCTCGACTTGAGCGGCCCCCTGGGTGAACTGGATATGAGCAAGCTCAATATCGATGGCGGTGCCATTGCGCTCGGTCATCCGGTCGGTGCTTCGGGCGCGCGCATTGTGCTGCACTTGCTGCAGGTGCTGCGGCGCCAGCAGCAGTTGCGCGGCGTTGAGGGGCTGCGCGGAGTCGCCGCCATCTGCATCGGTGGCGGTCAGGGCGGCGCAATGCTGGTGGAGGCACTGTCATGAGCTTTATCTACTGGTCGCTCGAACATGATGCCGACGGCGTTACCTGGGTCACGCTGGACCGCCCGGATACGAGCGCCAACACGCTGGCGAGTTTCGTCATGGATGAGCTGGCACGGGTGCTGGATGTGCTCGACGAGGTGAAGCCGCGCGGTGTCGTCTTCCGCTCCGGCAAGAGCGCCGGTTTTATCGCCGGCGCCGACATCGAAGAATTCAAGGGCATGGATGCGGCCACCGGCCGCCGGCTGATGCAGCGCGGCTGGGATCTTTACAACCGGCTGGCCGCAGTCGGATATCCGACACTGGCATTGATTCGCGGTCATTGCATGGGCGGCGGTCTGGAGCTGGCGCTTGCCTGCCGATACCGTGTCGTGGTTGACGAGCCAGGGACACGTCTGGCGCTGCCCGAAGTGAAGCTGGGCATCGTGCCGGGCTGGGGCGGGATGCTGCGTCTGCCGCGCCTGATCGGCCCGACGGCGGCGCTGGATCTGATGCTGACCGGCCGCACCGTCGATGCGCGCCGCGCAAAAAGGCTGGGGCTTGCCGACGAGTGCGTGCCGCCACGGGTAATGACGCAAGCGGCCAGGATGCTGGTGGTGTCGGGCAAATCATCGCATCGTCCGTCGCTGATGCAGCGGCTGCTGAACGGTCCCTTGCGCGGCATGGTTGCCAAGAAAGCCAGAGCAACGGTCGCGCAGAAGGCGAGCCCCGCGCACTACCCGGCGCCGTATGCCCTGATCGACATGTGGCAGCACTACGGCGGTAACGCCCTAGCCGTGCCGCCGGGCCAGCCGACCGCACTCGATACGCTGATTGCGTCGCCGACCACGGCCAATCTGGTGCGCGTATTCTTTCTGCAGGAGCGCCTCAAGGCTTTCGGCAAGGTCAGCGAACCCGCGCTGCAGACGCAGCATGTGCACGTGATTGGCGCCGGCGTCATGGGGGGCGACATTGCTGCCTGGTGTGCGCTGCGCGGTCTGCGGGTGACCTTGCAGGACCAGACCATGGCGCGTATTGCGCCGGCCATACAGCGTGCGCGGACGCTGTTTGAACGAAATCTGAAGGAGCCGCGTCTGGTGCGTCAGGCGCTGGATCGCCTGTTGCCCGATCCCCACGGGCACGGTGTGCCCAGGGCTGATGTGATCATTGAAGCCATCTTCGAGAACCTCGAAGCCAAGCAGCAGCTCTTCCTTGATCTCGAAGCGCGTGCGCGGCCGGAGGCGATTCTCGCCAGCAATACTTCCAGCCTCAGGCTCGGCGACATCGCCGCGGCTTTGCGCGCGCCGGAGCGGCTGGTCGGCATCCACTTCTTCAATCCGGTGGCGCAGATGCCCTTGGTCGAGGTCGTTAAAGGTGCGGTCACGCGCCCCGAGCTCGCCGAACAGGCCGCGGTGTTTGTGCGCAAGATCGACAAGCTGCCGCTACCGGTAGCCGATGCACCGGGCTTTTTGGTCAATGCCGTGCTCGCGCCTTATCTGGAAGAGGCCATGCGTTGCGTGGACGAAGGGATTGCTCCCGAAGTGGTGGATAAAGCCGCCACCGATTTCGGCATGCCGATGGGGCCGATCGAGCTCGCCGACACGGTTGGCCTCGACATCGCCGCCAAGGTCGGCGAACAACTGGTCAGCGGTCCGCAAGGCAGCCAGCCCGGCGCAGCGCCGCCGAAGAAGCTGGGCGAGCTGCTGGCCGCCAAGCATCTGGGCAAGAAGAGCGGCCAGGGGTACTACGCTTATGCCAACGGCAAGCCGGTCAAGCGACCTGTGGGCGATGTGCCGGCCGGCGAATTGCTCAAGCTGGGCGAGCGCCTGATCAATCCGCTGCTGGCGGCAGCGCAGGCCAGCGTGGCGGCCGGCGTCGTCCAGGATGCCGATGCCGCTGACGCCGGGATTATTTTCGGCACCGGGTTTGCCCCTTTTCGCGGCGGCCCCTTGCACTACCTGAGCCGCGGCAAACAAGAGC
Organism: Rhodocyclaceae bacterium; assembly: GCA_035564055.1. Classification (GTDB taxonomy): domain Bacteria; phylum Pseudomonadota; class Gammaproteobacteria; order Burkholderiales; family Rhodocyclaceae. The sequence goes on from DATMTO010000091.1 coordinate 10,824, forward strand.
ACCGGCAGTAAACATGGGCTAAAACCGGCTTTGCTCGGACCTTAGGCCCTGCCGGTCGGCGCTACCATAAGCCAGTTTGCCCTTACTGCGGATAACCCTTGGACGGTATTCAGGAACTCTTCGGCAACTTTGGCTGGCGTGAGGCCATGGTGCTGTGCATTGTCGTGGTGACGATTTATTTCGTCATCATGGTGTTGCGTTTCCTGCAATTGCCGCGGCCGGACCTGCATCGTCTGCGCGACTATCGCGCGCCGGAAATGCGCAGCCCGCCGCCCGAGTTCGATGCGCGCCCGGGCACCGCCCTTGCGGGTATCTGGGAATCGCCGACGGAGCCGCGGCTGGATGCCTTTCTCGATCCGCTGTCCGAGTTTCAGCCGGCCACCCCGCCGGTCGAGCCGCTTGCTCCTCCGCCCACGCCGCCGGCCGAGCCGGAAGGCGACTTCTCTACGCAGCTGACGCAGAAAACGCTGGAAGGGCAGGTACGCCAGCTGCGCGAACAACTGGTCGAGTCGCGCAACGAGATCCAGCGCATGCGCGAGGAGATGCAGCGTTTGAGCGCGGCACAAAAGGTTTCACCGTTGTACAACGAAGCCATGGCGCTGGCGATCCGCGGTGTCGACGCCGCCGGCGTGGCCGGCCGGTGCGGCATTTCGATTGCCGAGGCGGAACTGGTCGTGGCGCTGAGCAAGCGTCCGGATGCCATCGAAGAAGACAGGGAGGAGCGCGGCTATGGCCGAAATGCATGAGCGTCAGACGGAGACCGGCATAGTCGGAGACGAGGACCAGCTGCGTCAGACCCTGTTGCGCCGCATCGGCCTCGCCGGCGTGGTGATCGTCGCGCTGGTGGCCAGCCTGGCGATGTTTGATGCGGTGTTCGTCAACGCCCCCACCCACGAGACGCCCGATGCGGCCTCGGTGCCGGTCAGCGCCGCCCCGGCAACGCCCGAGCCTTCACCTGCCGTTGAAGAGAAGGCGGCGGAGCCGGAACC
>DATMTO010000092.1:0-4308 GCA_035564055.1 Rhodocyclaceae bacterium
GCATGCTGTCGTTCCTGCAAGGCTTGAACATCGCCCTGTTCGCCATCGACGAAGCGCACTGCGTATCGCAATGGGGCCATGACTTCCGCCCGGAATACCTGCAACTTGGGCAGTTGGCGGAAATGTTCCCCGAGGTGCCGCGCATCGCTCTGACCGCCACCGCCGACAAGCGCACTCGGGAAGAAATCGTTACACGTCTGCATTTGCAGAACGCCGAACGTTTTCTCTCGAGCTTCGACCGGCCGAACATCTTCTACCGCATCGTGCCCAAGGAGCAGCCGCGCAAGCAGTTGCTGGCGTTCCTTGCCGAGCGGCGCAGCGACGCCGGCATCGTCTACTGCCTGTCGCGCAAGAAGGTGGAGGAGGTGGCCGCGTTTCTCACCGAGCAGGGTTTCCCGGCGCTGCCGTATCACGCCGGTCTGCCCAACGATCTGCGCGCCTATCACCAGAAGCGTTTCCTCAACGAGGAAGGTCTGATCATGGTCGCCACCGTGGCGTTCGGCATGGGCATCGACAAACCCAACGTGCGTTTCGTCGCTCACCTCGACCTGCCGAAATCCCTTGAAGCCTATTACCAGGAAACCGGACGCGGTGGCCGCGACGGTCTGCCGGCGGACGCGTGGATGGCCTACGGGCTGCAAGACGTGGTGATGCTCAAGCAGATGCTGCAGAACTCCGAGGGCGACGAGCGCCACAAACGTCTGGAGCAGCACAAGCTCGACGCCATGCTCTCGCTCTGCGAAGAAACCCGCTGCCGCCGGCAGGCGTTGCTCGCGTACTTCGACGAAGACATGCCCGAGCCGTGCGGCCACTGCGACAACTGCATCGACGGCGTGCAGACCTGGGACGCCACCGAGCCTGCGCGTCAGGCGCTGTCGGCGATCTATCGCACCGGCCAGCGTTACGGCGTCGGCCATCTGGTGGACGTGCTGCTGGGCAAGGACAACGAAAAGGTCCGCAGCTTCGGCCACCAGCACCTGTCGGTGTACGGCGTCGGCAAGGCGCTGAATGAGAGCGAATGGCGCTCGCTGTTCCGCCAGTTGGTGGCCCGTGGTCTGGCGGATGTCGATCATGAAGGCTATGGCGGCCTGCGATTGAGCGATACCTGCCGGCCTTTGCTCAAGGGCGAAGTGACCCTTGAACTGCGCCGCGACCTCAAACCACAAATCACCGCCAAGAGCGGCAGCAAGAGCCAGGCCAGTCAACTGGTGCGTGGCGAAGAGCGCGAACAGTGGGAAGCCTTGCGCGCCCTGCGGCGCAAACTGGCGGAAGAACACGGTGTGCCGCCATACGTCATCTTCCCCGACTCGACCCTGCTGGAAATGCTCCGCAGCCAGCCGACCTCGCTGGCGGACATGGCCCGGGTCAGCGGCGTCGGTGCGCGCAAGCTGGAGCGTTACGGCGAGGCCTTCCTCGAAGTGCTCGGCGGCGAAGCCGAGGCGCCGAAAGTGGTGGCCGACGTGCGCCACGAGCTGATTACCCTGGCCCGCGCCGGCATGACGCCGTTGCAGATCTCCGGTCAGTTGCAGTGCTCGGAAAAGAACGTCTACACCATGCTCGCCGAAGCCATCGGCAAGCAGCAGCTGTCGCTGGAGCAGGCGCTGGATCTGCCGGAAGACCTGATGGGCGAAGTTCAGGATGCGTTCCTCGACGGCGAAGGCGAGTTACCGTCGGTCGCCGAAGTGGCGGAGCTGTTTGCCGGTCGTGTACCGGAAGGTGTGCTGTATTGTGTAAGGGCTGCGTTGCAATCGGAATTCGAAATGTGAGCCTGGGCTTACACAAACCGTTATACAGATGTAACGATTCAGTACAGGGCGGCTCTTGCCTATAGCCAAATGTCATGCTTAGCTGACTAATAATTAGTTTTTCTCTATTTCTTCAGCCTAACCATGAGTGTTTTATGCCGTTAACCGATCAACACCGCTTTGGCATGCAACTGGCCCAGATGTCCCGTGGCTGGCGTGCCGAACTGGATCGCCGGCTGGCCGGCCTGGGTTTGTCCCAGGCACGCTGGCTGGTGCTGCTGCATCTGGCGCGTTTCGAAGAGGCGCCGACCCAACGGGAGCTGGCGCAAAGCGTCGGCGTCGAAGGGCCGACCCTTGCCCGCCTGCTCGATAGTCTGGAAAGCCAGGGCCTGGTGCAACGCCAGTCCGTGATGGAAGACCGTCGGGCAAAGAAAATTGTGCTGTGTGCTCCGGCCCGCCCGCTGATCGAGCAGATCGAAACCATCGCCACGCAACTGCGCAAGGAGTTGTTCGAGGGCATCGATGAGGCTGACATGAAGGTGTGCATGCGGGTTCACGGGCACATTCTGGCCAACCTGGAAAAATCTTGAGGCACAACGACGTGCCGTTTTTTTGAGGGATCGTGCTGGGCAGACTATAAGAACTACTGGGCAATATCGTGTTCGTACCGGATGTGCGAACCCATAGAAGTCGGTTTTGCTTATTTAAGGGATGCTCATGCTCGACAGTCGGCACGTAGTACTGCGTTGCGCCAATTCGCTGCTGGTGGCCGGTGTTCTCACCTGGTCCACGGCATCACTGGCGCTGGGTCTCGGTGATATCACCGTGCATTCAGCGCTCAATCAACCGCTCAAGGCCGACATCGCCCTGATGGACGCCGCAGGGCTCAGCGCAGGCGAGCTCTCGGCCAGTCTGGCCTCGGCGGACGAATTCGGCCGTGCCGGGGTCGAACGGGTGTTCTTTCTCAACGACCTCAAGTTCACCCCGATCCTGCATGGCAATCGCAACCTGATCCGGGTGACATCGACCAAACCGGTCAACGAACCTTTCCTGAATTTCCTGGTGCAGCTCAATCAGCCCAACGGCCATGTGTTGCGCGAATACACGGTGCTGATCGATCCGCCGGGGTCGCCGGGCATCGTGCCGGCCACCGACGAACCTGATGTCCATGCGCAATCTTCGGAGTTTCCAACGCCCGAGGCGCCCGCTGCCACTACCCGGAACAAGCCTGCGGCAGCACCGGTAGCGCCGGCGCCTCAAACGACTGCGGCCAGTGACGCGCAAGCGGAACAGCTGGCGGCCAGTGTGCTGCAGAACCAGCAGCTGCAGAAAACCATCGATGAGCTGAACCTGAAGCTTCAGGCGCAAGACGTGCAGATCGCCGATGGCAAGAAGCAGTTGGCCGATCTGCAGACGCGTCTGGCAGCGGCTCAACAGGCGCCTCCGGCACCCGCAGCCCCGGCGGCGCCTGCCTCGGTCACGATTCCGGTCGCTGCGCCGGCGGAGGCTCAAGACGACTCCGTCAGTTGGCCACTGCTCGGTGGATTGCTGCTGTTGCTGGGAGGGCTGGTGGCAGGGCTGATCCTGCGCCGCCGACGTCAGCCGGCAGAAATTCCGGAAGGGCCGGTACGCGTGCTGCCGCAGCGTAGCGAGCCAGAACTCAATGACAGCGAAAACGCTCGTCCTCATGCAGCCCATGGTGCCGTGGAGCATCGGGACGAGCAGGCAACCGGCGATGTGCTGGAGGCCGTGGGTATTTATCTGGCCTATGGACGACTGGGCGAGGCGCTCGGCTTGCTGCGCGACGCGCTGAAAAAAGAACCGGAGCGCATCGATCTCGGTGTGCAGTTGCTAGAGGTGCTGGGACGGCAGGGCGATCAGGCGGCGTATGACGAACAGGAAAACCACTTGCGCCAGCTCGGTGTCGAGGACCCGCGGTTGCACGAGATTCGCGCCCGATATCCGAAACTGGCCAGGACTGAACCGTTGGCTGCGGCGGCCCCGGTCATTGCCGCGTTACCCGTTGAGCAAGCTGCACCCACAACTCCGCTGGCCGAAGATGATTTCGAGCTGAATCTGGAGCAACTGTCGATGGATGCCAGCTGGGATCTGGAAGACAGTCGCTCGGCAACGGACCCGCTGTCCTCGGCGCCCTCGGCACTTGGCTCGAGCCTGCAAGTCTTGCCGCAGGATTTCGACTTGCCGCAAACCACCAGCGATGACGTTGAAACGACAGAGCTGGAGTGGATCGCCGAGCCGGATGTGCAGCCGATAGACGACGATTTTCTCAACGAATTTGGCGATCCCGGCCAGTCACTGGCGCTGGAGCCGCTTGATCTGCAAGCCGCGGAGCCCGAGCCGGATCCCGCTCAGGCCGTCAGCGCCGGCAAGCTCGAACAGGCCCAGACCTGCATCGACGATGGCGACCTCGACAGTGCGATCGCCTTGCTCAATGAGCTGCTGAAAGAGGCCGATGAGCCGCTCAGGCAAACGGCACGAACCCTGTTGGCCGGGATTCGCTGATCCGGCTCAGAAGGTCTGCCCCAGATTCAGATAAACCGCC
>DATMTO010000093.1:0-6124 GCA_035564055.1 Rhodocyclaceae bacterium
ATCGCGTGGCGCGCGGCCGAGCAAGGCCGTTACGTCGCGGGCATCGGCGGTATTGCTGCCGTTGCGGCTGACCTCAAGCATGGTCAGCGCGTCGGGCGTGAGCGCACTGGCGGGAATCAGTTGGCCGATGCGCGCCGCCAGCCGCGCCAGCGGCATGGGCATGTCGAGCACAATCCCGCACGGCGCCCGCATCGCTTGTCGCAGTGTCCGCAGATATTCCGCCATGCTCATAGCCCGCGGCCCGACCACGGCAATTTCGCGCGGCGGCCGGTCCATGGCAAGCAGGCGCAGCACCGCCTCCGTCAGATCATCGACATGGATAGGCTGAACCTTGGCGCCACTGGCCAGCGGCATCATGATGAAAGGCAAGGTGGCCAGCAGGCGGAACACGCGGCTGCTGGCGCCGTTGGGCCCGTAAACCAACGAGGCTCGGATCACCGTGCCGAAATCGCGGGCGAGCAGATCGGCCTCGGCCGCACCCTTGCTGCGCCAATACGGCGTGGCAGCCTGTAAGCCGCTGCCGAGCGCCGAAACCTGAACCACCTTGCGGATGCCGAGCTGTGCGCAGGCCGCGAACAGCGCGATCGGCACATCGCGATGCAGCAGATCGAAATCGCCCGGCCGCGCTTCGCGGAGGATGCCGACACAATTGACGACAGCATCGATGCCCTGCAGGCGGGGCAGCCAGTTCTCGGCGCGTTGCATGACGGTGAAGTCGAGCTCGAACCATTCACCCGCACCTTCAGGCCGGCGACGGCTGGCGCCAATAACGCGGTGACCGGCAGCTTGCAGCGCGGCGTGGACATGACTGCCGATCATGCCGCTGGCGCCGACGACGAGAATGTTCATGATGCCTCCTTGCGTGGACGTACGACCGGCAAAGATTGTCTGAGCCGACGGGCGTTAATGACCCAGGTAGGCCGCCTGCACGCGCGCATCGGCGAGCAGGCTGGCGGCGCTGCCGGACAGGGTGATGATGCCGCTTTCCATGACATAGGCGCGGCTGGCGGTCTCCAGCGCCAGGCTGGCGTTCTGTTCGACCAGCAGCACGGCGACGCCCTGGGCGGCGACGCTTCTGATGACCTCGAAGATCTTCTGCACCATCAGCGGTGCCAGGCCCATCGAGGGCTCGTCGAGCAGCAGCAGGCGCGGGCGTCCCATCAGTGCGCGGGCGATGGCCAGCATCTGCTGCTCGCCGCCGGACAGGGTACCGGCCAGCTGATGCTGACGCTCCTTCAGCCGGGGCAGGAGTTCGAACATGCGCTCGACGTCCTGATCGATTTCGTTGTCGCTGCGGTGGAAGGCGCCCATCAGCAGGTTCTCGGCCACACTCATGCGCGCGAACACGCCGCGTCCTTCCGGTACCAGACTGAAACCCCGCTGTACCAGCGCATGCGACGGGAGTGCATGGAGATCCTGACCGTCATAACGCAGCGTGCCCTGCGCGGGCAGCAGGCGCGCCAATGCTTTCAGCGTCGTCGTCTTGCCGGCGCCATTGGCGCCGATCAGGGCCACGGTCTCACCCGCCTCGACCGCGAAGCTGATGCCTTTGACGGCAGCAATCCCGCCGTAATGCACCTCAAGATTCAGAACCTCAAGCAAGGGCTGGCCGTTATTGTTCATACGGCACTCCCAAATAGGCGGACACCACGCGCGGATCCTTCTGCACGACGGCAGGTACGTCCTCGGCGATCTTCTCGCCGTAATCGAGCACGGCCACGCGGTCGCACAGGCCCATGATCAGTTTCACGTCATGTTCGATCAGCAGCACGGTGGTGCCGTCGGCGCGCACCTTTTCGATCAGCGCACGCAGGCCGGCGGTTTCGGTGGCATTCATGCCGGCGGCCGGTTCATCGAGCGCGAGCAGCTTCGGTTCCGTGGCCAGCGCGCGGGCAATTTCGAGGCGGCGCTGGTCGCCGTAGGAGAGGCTGGCGGCGCGGATGCCGGCCTTGGCGGCTATGCCGACGTAATCGAGCAAGCCCGTCGCTTTTTCTCTTATCGCGGCTTCTTCGGCGCGCGTGGCGGCCGTGCGGAATACGGCGCCGAGTACCCCGCTTTTGCTACGCAGGTGGCGGCCGACCATGACGTTTTCCAGCGCGCTCATTTCGGCGAACAGGCGGATATTCTGGAAGGTGCGTGCAATCCCTGCGCCGGTCACCTCGTGCGGACTTTCCACATGCAACGGCTTTCCGGCAAAAATGATTTCGCCGCCGTCACACTGGTAGAGGCCGGTGATGACGTTGAAGAACGTGGTCTTGCCGGCGCCGTTGGGACCGATCAGGCCGTAGATCTCGCCGGCATTGATGGTCAGCGAGACGTCCTTGAGCGCACGTATGCCGCCAAAGTGCTTGGCAATATCTTTCGCTTGAAGGAGCACAGTCATGCCTGAGCTCCTTCTTCAGCGGCATGCTCGAACTCGGCCTTGCGCCGCGACGAGGGCAGCAAGCCCATGGGACGGAAACGCATCACGAGAATCAGCGCAATGCCGAACAGGAGCAGGCGCATTGATTCGGGATCGATATAGGTCTGGCCGAACAGCGCCATCTGCATGGGGCCGGCCCATTGGCGGAACACTTCCGGCAACACGGTCAGCACTACCGCGCCGAGAATGACGCCGGGGATGTTGCCCATGCCGCCGAGAACGACCATGCACAGCACCATGATGGATTCGAACAGGCCGAAGCTCTCGGGCGAGACGAACTGCTGGAAGCCGGCGAACAGCCCGCCGGCCACGCCGCCGAAGCTCGCACCCATGGCGAAGGCCAGCAGTTTCACGTTACGCGTATTGATGCCGCAGGCCTTGGCGGCGATTTCGTCCTCACGAATGGCGACCCAGGCGCGGCCAAGGCGCGAGTCTTCGAGACGCATCGTCACCACCACGATCAGCAGCGCCAGCACGACAAAGAGGTAATAGTTGAGATAGAGGCTGTTCAGCTGGAAGCCGAACAGGTCGATGCTCTTCGTCAGCGGATCGATGCCGGCGATGCCCTTGGGGCCGTTGGTGATATTGACCGGCGCGTTGAGGTTGTTGAGGAAGATGCGGATGATCTCGCCGAAGCCGAGCGTGACAATGGCGAGATAGTCGCCGCGTAGCCGCAGGGTTGGTGCGCCGAGGACCATGCCGAAGACGCCAGCGACCAGCGCACCGATGGGCAGGATCGCCCACAGCGGCCAATGCAGGCCAAAGTGCGGCGAGGCGAGCAGGGCATAGACGTAGGCGCCGACTGCGTAGAAGGCGATGTAGCCGAGGTCGAGCAGGCCGGCGAAGCCGACCACGATATTCAGCCCCAGCGCCAGCATGATGTAGAGCAGGGCAAAGTCGAGCATGCGGATCCAGGCGTTGCCGAAACCCATGCCGATGAGGAAGGGCAGGATCGCGAGGGCAACGCCAATGAGTGCGGTGCCGAGCACCTTCTTCTTGAGGTCTTGCATCAGGCGCGCTCCGACACTTTTTCGCCCATCAGGCCGGACGGACGGAAGACGAGCACCGCGATCAGCACCATGAAACTGAAGACGTCCTGATAGTTGCTGCCGAGCACGCCGCCGGTCAGGTCGCCGATGTAGCCGGCGCCCATGGCCTCGATGACGCCGAGCAGGATGCCACCGAGCACGGCACCACCGATATTGCCGATGCCGCCGAGGACAGCCGCAGTGAAGGCTTTCAGGCCGAGCAGGAAACCCATCTGATAGTGCGCAATACCGTAGTTCGCGCTGACCAGCACGCCGGCCAGCGCCGCGAGTGCGGAGCCGATGATGAAGGTGAGCGAGATGATGCGGTTCGCGTCGACGCCCATCAGCGCCGCAACCTCAGGCTTCTCGGCGGTGGCACGCATGGCGCGGCCCATCTTGCTGCGCTGGACCAGCACGATCAGCCCCGCCATGGAAATCGCGGCGGCCAGCATGATGACGATCTGCACCGCGCTGATGCGCGCGCCGAGAATGTCGTAGGTGGTTTCAGGCAGCAGCGCCGGCACCGAGTGGTAGCTGCGCCCCCAGAACAGCATGGCCAGCTGCTGCAGCACGATGGAAACGCCGATGGCGGTGATCAGGGGCGCCAGTCGCGGCGCATTGCGCAAGGGGCGATAGGCGATGCGCTCAATGGTCCAGCCCAGCGCCATGCAGGCAGCAGCAGCGACGGTGAGGCCGATCAGCAGGATCAGCAGTGGCGGTAGCGCCGTCGCGAGGAGGGCCTTACAGACGGCCAGGGCAATCAGGGCACCGGTCATGACGACTTCGCCGTGGGCGAAATTGATCAGACCGAGAATGCCGTAGACCATGGTGTAGCCGAGCGCGACCAGTGCATAGATGCTGCCCAGCGTCAGGCCGTTGATAAGCTGTTGTACGAAGGTTTCCACGAGGGCGAATGTTACAGGTTGGCCGAAAAAAACGGCACCCGCAGGTGCCGTTTTTAAGTGCGGCGTGTGATTACTTGGCCGCCGGCGCAGCTTCCGCGGCAGGCGCTGCGGCCTTGCCACCTACGGTTTCCACTTGTTGCCACTGACCGCCCTTGGCGACGTAAAGCGTCACGGCGGCGTCCTTGATGTCGCCCTTCTCGTCGAAGGCGATGTCGGTCGTCACGCCCTTGTACTGGGTCTTGGGCAGTTCGGCCAGAATGGCGGCGCTGTCGGCGCTGCCGGCGCGCTTGATGGCCTCGACCACGACCATCACGGCATCGTAGGCGTAGGGCGCGTAGAGTTGGATGGGTGCGTTGTACTTGGCCTTGTACTTGGCGATAAAGGCCGGGCCGCCCGGCATCTGTTCGGTCGGCACGCCCGGCTTGGAGCAGTACTGGCCTTCGGCGGAAGTGCCTGCATTCTTGAGGAAGTCGGCGGTGCAGCCGCCGTCGCCCATCAGCAGCACCGCCTTGAGACCGAGCTTCTGCATCTGCATCGACATCGGCGCGGCCTGCGGGTCCATGCCGCCGAAGAAGATCAGGTCGGGCTTGGTGGCCTTGATCTTGGTCAGGATGGCGGCGAAGTCCACCGCCTTGTCGTCGGTGTGTTCGGTGGCGACGATCTTGGCGCCCTTGGCTTCGGCAGCCTTTCTGAATTCGTTGGCGATGCCTTCGCCGTATTGCGTCTTGTCGTCGATGACGGCGATGTTCTTGGCGGCCAGCTTACCGGCGGCGAACTCGCCCAGTACCTTGCCCTGCGCCTCGTCGTTGGTCATGACGCGGAAGGCGGTCTTGTAGCCGCGCTTGGTGTATTCCGGATTGGTGGCCGAAGCGCTGACTTGCGGGATCCCGGCGTTGGCGTAGGTCACCGAGGCGGGCAGGGTGGTGCCCGAGTTCATGTGGCCGATCACGGCATTGACCTTGGCGTCGACGAACTTCTGCGCCACGATCGTGCCCTGCTTCGGGTCGGCCTGATCGTCCTCGCCCATCAGTTCGATCTTGAGCGTGCGCCCGCCGATCTGGATATTGGCGGCGTTGACGTCATCGACCGCCATCTGCGCGCCGTACTCGGTGTCCTTGCCGATATGGGCCTGCGGGCCGGTCAGCGGGGCCGAGTGACCGAGTTTGACGATCAGCGGGGCCGCAGTTTCAGCACTGCCGGTGGGCGCAGCACTGGTCGGTGCGGCGGGCTCATTCTTGCCGCAGGCGCCGAGGGCCAGGGCGGCAGAGATCGAAATCAGCAGGGGCAGACGCGAGGGCAGGCTTTTCATGAACAGCTCCGTCGGAAAGGTCGAGTGCTGGCATTCTGCCTTGCGCGGAACGGGTCGCAAACCTCCAGTTCGGCCCCTTTGCCCCATCAATTCAGGGGAAATGCGGCACCAAGGCGGTGCAAGGCCGGTGTTTACTGGCTTGAGCTTGAGTTCGCAGGCGCTGGCGCTGTACTGGCAAGGGCTTTGGCGGATGCCTTATGACGGATGTCTAATTGAGAATTACTTGCATTCCTGGCGTTCTTTTGGCACAATGAGAACCGTTATCGTTATACATTTCTGGAACTCGCATGATCGTCTGTGTCTGCCACGGTGTCAGTGACCGCACCATCAAGGCCGCCATCAAGAACGGCGCATCCAGCGTCGAAGATCTGTCCGCCAGCCTGGGCGTCGGGACCTGCTGCGGCTGCTGCCGCGAGACTGCCGCCGACATGCTCGCCGAGGCCGCCTGCAGTGGTGGCGG
>DATMTO010000094.1:0-2764 GCA_035564055.1 Rhodocyclaceae bacterium
AATGTTGAAGTTTCCAGGACCACCGAGACGTTTCCCATACCGCTTGTGAATACACTCGAAGAAATCGTAGCGCGCGCCATCGCTGAGTTTGCCGCGATAGGCGAGCCCGCCAAGCTTGAAGAAGCCAAGGCTCAATACCTCGGCAAGACCGGCCTGATTACCGAGCAGATGAAGACGCTCGGCAAGTTGCCGCCGGAAGAAAAGAAGACCGCCGGTGCTGCCATCAATGCCGCCAAGGGCCAGATCGAAGAGGCGCTGAATGCGCGTCGCGACGCCCTGAAGCGCGCTGCGCTCGAAGCCCAGCTCTCCGCCGAGGCGCTGGATATCACGCTGCCCGGTCGCGGTCGCTCGCGTGGCGGCCTGCATCCGGTGACGCGCAGCCTGGAGCGCATCGAGCAGCTGTTCCGCACCATCGGTTTTGAAGTGGCCGACGGCCCCGAGATCGAGGGCGACTGGCACAACTTCACTGCACTGAATACGCCGGAAAAGCATCCGGCGCGTTCCATGCACGACACTTTCTACCTGCAGGCCGAGGACGGCTCCGTGCAGGAAGACGTGCTGCTGCGTACGCACACCAGCCCGGTGCAGGTGCGCTACATGCAGGCGCATGTCGAGAAGTACAAGAACGCAGCGACGATGCCGGAAATCCGCATCATCGCCCCGGGCCGCGTTTATCGCGTGGACTCCGACGCTACGCATTCGCCGATGTTCCATCAGGTCGAAGGCCTGTGGGTCGGTGAGAAAGTCAGCTTCGCCGATCTGCGCGGCGTGCTCGCCGACTTCCTGCGTCGCTTCTTCGAGAGCGACGACCTGACGCTGCGTTTCCGTCCGTCCTTCTTTCCCTTCACTGAGCCTTCGGCCGAAATCGACATGGCCTTCATGAGTGGCCCGAACAAGGGGCGCTGGCTGGAGATCGGCGGTTGCGGCATGGTGCATCCCAACGTGCTGCGCCACGGCGGCATCGACCCGGAAAAATACATCGGCTTCGCCTTCGGCATGGGCCCGGATCGCTTGACCATGCTGCGTTACGGCATCGACGACCTGCGCCTGTTCTTCGACGGCGATTTGCGTTTCCTTTCCCAATTTAAGTAAGCCAAAGCCACCATGCAATTCTCGGAAAACTGGCTGCGTACCTTCGTCAATCCCAAGCTCAGCAGCGATGAGCTTGGCCATCTGCTGACCATGGCCGGCCTTGAGCTTGAAGAGCTTGATCCTGCTGCGCCTGCGTTCAACAAGGTCGTTGTCGGCGAAATTTTGACCGCCGAAAAACATCCCAACGCCGACAAGCTGCGCCTCACCACCGTCAATGTCGGCGGCGAGGTGCTGCAAATCGTTTGCGGTGCGCCGAATGCCGCCGTTGGCCTCAAGGTGCCGTGTGCGCTCGTCGGCGCCCAGCTCCCTGGCGACTTCAATATCAAGAAGGCCAAGGTGCGCGACGTCGAGAGCTTCGGCATGCTGTGCTCGGCCAAGGAGTTGGGCATTGCCGAAGAAAGCGATGGCCTGTTGGTGTTGCCGGCCGATGCGCCTGTCGGTACTGACATCCGTGAATATCTCGGCCTCGATGACAAGCTGTTCACGCTTAAGCTCACGCCGAACCGCGCCGACTGTCTGTCCATCCTCGGCATTGCCCGCGAAGTCGCCGCGCTGACGGGGGCTGATTTGACTGCGCCGGAAATCAAGCCCGTTGCCGTGGCCAGCGACAAGACGCGTGCGGTCGTGGTCGAAGCCAAGCAACATTGTCCGCGCTATGCCGGCCGTGTAGTCACTGGCGTGAATGCCGCCGTGGCCACCCCGGACTGGATGGTGCAGCGCCTGGCGCGCAGCGGCATCCGTTCGATCTCTGCAATCGTCGACATCACCAACTACGTCCTGATCGAGCAAGGGCAGCCCATGCACGCCTTCGACAATGCCAAATTGTCCGGCGCGATCCATGTGCGTCTGCCCAAGGCCGGCGAACAGCTGAAGCTCTTGAATGGCAATACCATTACGCCGGCTGCCGACGCGGTGCTGATCACCGACGAGACCAAGGCACTCGCGCTGGGCGGCATCATGGGCGGGGACGAGAGTGGTGTCACTGATGCCACTACCGAAATATTCCTTGAAAGCGCCTTCTTCGCGCCCGACGCGATTGCCGGCAAGGCGCGCGCGCTAAACTTTTCTACAGACTCTTCGTATCGCTTCGAGCGCGGCGTGGATTTCAGCCGCCAGATCGAAGCCCTGGAGCGCGCAACCCAGCTGGTCCTGGACATCTGCGGCGGCGTTGCCGGTCCTGTCGTTGAAATTGCGTCACCGGCGGATATGCCGAAACGCAGTCCAGTCCGTCTGCGCCTGAGCCGTCTCAACAAGGTCATCGGCATGGAGTTCACGCGCGAGGCGGTTGAGATGCAGCTCAAGAACCTGCGCTTCCCCTGGTCAGAAGAGGATCAGGTATTCCTGGTCACGCCGCCGGCCCATCGTTTCGATATCGAGATCGAAGAGGATCTGATCGAGGAGATCGCACGCCTCTACGGCTACGACAACATTCCGGCCCCGGCCCCGGATAACAGCGTAGCCATGCTGCCGCTGCCAGAGGCCAAGCGCACAGCGATGCAGGTGCGTCGCCTCGTCGCCGAGCGCGATTACCAGGAGGTCGTGAACTTCAGCTTTGTCGAAGCGGCCTGGGAAAAGGATTTTGCCGGTAACGACAAGCCCATCGTCCTGGCCAATCCAATCGCCAGCCAGATGGGCGTAATGCGCACGACGCTGATTGGCGGCTTGGTGAATA
>DATMTO010000095.1:0-2676 GCA_035564055.1 Rhodocyclaceae bacterium
GAGCTTGAGGTGGCCTTCATCGAGCGTATTGCCGTACTTGCTGACGATATGGGACGAGGTGCGGGTGCCGACGGCGCGCATGGTATTGCGCACATCGTAGGTCAGTTGCATCTTTTCCTTGCGTTCCAGCATGTAGGCGGCATCGCGCACGATCTGGGCGTCGAGCGTGTCGGCCACTTCGTTGATCTCGTCATAGCGCGTGATGGTGGCGCCCGGATCGAGATCGACGCGGACCAGCAGCGGGTTCAGGTCGAGGTCGTCGAGGTGCGCCCCGCCGCGCGAGACCTGCTGGAGCAGGTCGGTGCGGCCGGTGGCTTCACCCAGTGAGCGCAGGCCGAGCGAGGCCAGGATTTCACGCACTTCGCGGGCGATGAAGGTGAACAGGTTGATCACCTTGTCCGGCGTGCCGGTGAACTTGGCGCGCAGGCGTTCATCCTGCACACAGACCCCGACCGGGCAAGTGTTCGACTGGCACTGGCGCACCATCAGACAGCCCATGGCGACCAGAGAGGCCGTGCCGATGCCGAATTCGTCGGCACCGAGCATGGCAGCGATGACGATATCGCGGCCGGTGCGCATACCGCCATCGGCGCGCAGACGGATCTGACCGCGCAGATTGTTGAGCGTCAGCACCTGATGCGCTTCCGACAGGCCGAGTTCGAACGGCAGGCCGGCGAACTTGACCGAGGTCAGGGGCGAAGCGCCGGTGCCGCCGACATTGCCGGCCACCAGGATGGCGTCTGCCTTTGCCTTCGCCACGCCGGCCGCGACCGCGCCGATGCCCGACTGCGACACCAGCTTGACGGTGACGCGGGCGCGCGGGTTGATCTGCTTCAGGTCATAGATAAGCTGGGCCAGGTCTTCGATCGAGTAGATGTCATGGTGCGGCGGCGGCGAGATCAGGCCGACACCCGGCGTCGAGTGACGCATACGGGCGATGAACTCGGTGACCTTGAAGCCGGGCAATTGACCGCCTTCGCCGGGCTTGGCGCCTTGCGCCACCTTGATCTCGATTTCGCGGCACTGGTTCAGGTATTCCGCGGTGACGCCGAAACGGCCCGAGGCAATCTGCTTGATCTGCGAGTTCGGGTTATCGCCGTTCGGACGGCGGTGATAGCGTTCTGGGTCTTCCCCGCCCTCACCCGAAACCGAACGGGCGCCGATGCGGTTCATGGCGATATTCAGGGTCTCGTGAGCTTCGGGGCTGAGCGCGCCCAGCGACATACCGGGCGTGACGAAACGCTTGCGGATTTCGTTGACCGATTCCACTTCCTCGATGGCGATCGGGGCGGCCTTCGATTCCCAGGCGAGCAGATCGCGCGGGCTGGTGGGGGCTGTCTTCGACATGCCGGCGATCAGGGCCGAGTACTTCTTGAAGACCTCAAAATCGTCTCGCGTCGTGGCATCCTGCAGCAGGTGGATCAGCTTCGGCTGGTAGTAGTGGGTCTCGCCAGCGGCACGCATCTTGTAGAAGCCGCCGATCGGGGTGACCGGCTTTTTCGCCCAGGCATTGAGGTGCAGCTTCGCCAGCTTCTGTTCGATGCCAGACAGGCCAATGCCGGATATGCGCGAGGTCACGCCGGGGAAGTATTCGGCCACCAGCGCGCGCGACAGGCCGAGCGCCTCGAATTCATAACCGCCACGATAGGAGGAGATGACCGAAATGCCCTTCTTGGCCAGGATCTTCATCAGGCCGGCCTCGATGGCCTTCTTGTAGTTTGAGAACGCCTTGTGCTCGTTGAAACCTTCATAACGGCCCTGGGCCAGGCGTTCCTGAAGGATTTCCAGCGTCAGATAGGGGTTGATCGCCGTGGCGCCGACGCCGACCAGCACCGCGAAGGTGTGCGGGTCCATGGCTTCACTGGTGCGGACGATGATCGACACAAAGGAGCGTAGGCCCTTTTGCACCAGCCGCGAATGAACGGCGGCGGCGGCCAGGATCATCGGCACGCCCATCAGTTCGGCCGACAGCGCCTCGTCGCTCAGCACAATCATGCTGGCCTTGTCCTCGCTGACAGCCTTGACGGCTTCGTCACGCAGACGCTCCAGAGCGGCCTTGAGGCCGGCGCCGGGAATGGCGTCTTCCGAGGGAATGGCGAAGGTACAGTCGAGCTTGGCGACATGGCCGACATTCTCGAACGTCACCATGCGCTCATACATCAGCGTGCTGAGGAACGGGCTTTCGAGTACGAACACGTCGGTCTGGGCTTCATCTTCAGCCAGGATATTGCCGAGGTTCTTGAAGCGCGTCTTGAGCGACATGCCCTGCGCTTCCCGCAGGGGATCGATCGGCGGATTGGTGACCTGGGCGAAGTTCTGGCGGAAATAGTGCGCCAGCGGACGCCACTGCTCGGAAAGCACGGCCAGCGGGGTATCGTCGCCCATCGAGCCAATGGCTTCCTTGCCGTCCTTGACCATGGCGTCAAGCACGGTATCGAGGTCTTCCAGCGTGAAGCCGGCGGCGATCTGGCGGCGGTGCAGTTCCTCGCCATGATAGGCGCGCGGCTCCGGCCCCGGCATGATCAGGGGCTCCAGCTCGACCATGTTTTCCAGCCAGCCCTTGTAATCGTGCTTCTGGGCCAGGGCGTCAATGATTTCGTCCTCACCGTACAGCTTGCCGCCTTCGAGATCGACCGCGATCATGCGGCCCGGCGCGATGTGGATACGACGCGCCAC
>DATMTO010000096.1:0-5397 GCA_035564055.1 Rhodocyclaceae bacterium
ACATCGGCAATCCCGCATCGTTCGGCTTCGAGGCGCCCGAGGAGATCGTCGTCGACATGATCCGCAACCTGCCCGGTGCGTCGGGTTACGGCGATTCGAAAGGGTTGTTCGCGGCGCGCAAGGCGATCATGCATTACACCCAGGAAAAAAATATCCAGGGGGTTCAGGTCGACGACATCTACATCGGCAACGGCGTGTCCGAACTCATCGTCATGGCCATGAATGCGCTGCTCAACGCCGGCGATGAAGTGCTGGTGCCGGCGCCCGACTATCCGCTGTGGACCGCCGCCGTGAGCCTTTCCGGCGGCACGGCCAAGCACTATCTTTGCGACGAAAGCAACGGCTGGTTGCCCGATCTCGACGATATTCGCGCCAAGATCACGCCCAAGACGCGCGCCATCGTCGTCATCAACCCGAACAATCCGACCGGTGCGCTGTATCCCGACGATCTGCTGAAGGAACTCGTCGAGATCGCGCGCCAGCACAATCTGATCGTCTATGCCGACGAGATCTACGACAAGGTCCTCTATGACGGCGCCAAGCACACCTCGATCGCCTCGCTGGCCGACGACGTGCTCTTCATCACATTCGGCGGCCTGTCCAAGAACTACCGTGCCGCAGGTTTCCGCGCCGGCTGGATGGTGGTCTCGGGCAACAAGGCGCGCGCTCACGACTACATCGAAGGCCTGAATCTGCTCGCCTCGATGCGCCTCTGCGCCAACGTACCGGCGCAGTACGGGATCCAGACCGCGTTGGGCGGCTATCAGAGCATCGACGATCTGGTCGTGCCGACCGGTCGTCTCGGCAAGCAGCGCGATCTGGCGCATGAGCTTCTGACCTCCATCCCGGGTGTCACCTGCGTCAAGCCCAAAGGGGCGATGTATCTGTTCCCGCGCCTCGATCCCAAGATGTATCCGATCAAGGACGACCAGCAGTTCATTCTTGAACTGCTTGAGGCCGAAAAGGTGCTGCTGGTGCAGGGCTCCGGCTTCAATTGGCCGTACCCGGATCATTTCCGCGTTGTCTTCCTGCCGAACGCCGATGACCTGACCGAGGCCATCGGTCGCATCGCGCGCTTCCTCGATCAATATCGCAAACGTCACGCCGCCTGATTGCGGCCTCAATAAAAACACTATGAAACCGATCAATGTAGGCCTTCTGGGCATCGGCACCGTCGGCGGTGGCACCTTCACTGTCCTTTCGCGCAACGAGGCTGAAATTACCCGTCGTGCCGGGCGCCCGATCCGCATCGTCGCCGTGGCCGACAAGAATATCGAGCTCGCCAATAAGCTGGCTGGCGGCAAGGCGCGCGTCACCGACGACGCCTTTGCCGTGGTCAACGATCCCGAAGTCGACGTCGTCGTCGAGCTCATCGGTGGTTATGGCGTGGCCAAGGAGCTGGTGCTGAAGGCCATCGAAAATGGCAAGCACGTGGTGACCGCCAACAAGGCGCTGCTGGCGACGCATGGCAACGAGATCTTCGCTGCTGCGCAGAAGAAGGGCGTCATCGTCGCCTTCGAGGCGGCTGTCGCTGGCGGCATCCCCATCATCAAGGCGGTGCGCGAAGGGCTGTCGGCGAATCGTATCCAGTGGATCGCCGGCATCATCAACGGCACCACCAACTTCATTCTCTCCGAGATGCGCGACAAGGGTCTGCCCTTCGCCGACGTACTGAAGGAAGCGCAGCGTCTGGGCTATGCGGAAGCCGATCCGACCTTCGATATTGAGGGCGTGGATGCCGCGCACAAGATCACTATCCTGTCGGCGCTGGCCTTCGGTATTCCGATGCAGTTCGAAAGCGCTCACATCGAAGGCATCAGCAAGCTCGAAGCGGACGACATCAAATATGCCGAGCAGCTCGGCTACCGCATCAAGCTGCTCGGCATCACGCGCTGGACGCCTGAGGGTGTCGAGCTGCGCGTGCACCCGACGCTGATCCCGGCGCGTCGCCTGATCGCCAACGTCGAAGGCGCCATGAATGCCGTACTGGTGCAGGGTGACGCCGTCGGCGCCACCCTGCACTACGGCAAGGGCGCCGGCGCCGAACCGACCGCCAGCGCGGTTGTCGCCGACCTGGTCGACGTAGCGCGCGTGCTCGATGCCGACCCCGAACATCGTGTGCCCTATCTGGCCTTCCAGCCGGATGCCGTCGTTAATACGCCCATCCTGCCGATCAGCGAAGTCGAGACCAGCTATTACCTGCGTCTGCGTGTCGAGGACAAGCCGGGCGTGCTTGCCGATATCACCCGCATCCTTGCCGACAATGGCATCTCCATCGACGCGATGGTGCAGCGCGAGCCGGGCGAGGGCGAGGATCAGACCGATATCATCATCCTCACGCACCTGGTGCGCGAGAAGGGTGTCGATGCCGCCATCGCCAAAATCGAGGCCTTGCCGGTAGTGAAACGCAAGGTGATTCGACTGCGTCTGGAGAACCTGGGCTAAGCTGGGTTATTAACTAAGCCGGCAAGGAGCACGAGAAACCTTCATGCGCATACTCGTAGTCGAAGACGATACCTTGCTGGCCGATGCGCTGACGCGCTGCCTGACGCAGTCTGCCTATGCCGTCGATCTGGCGCGTGACGGTGCGGCCGCCAATGAGACACTGGCGACCAATCCTTACGATCTGGTGGTGCTCGACGTTGGTCTGCCCAAGATGGACGGTTTTGAAGTCCTGCGTCAGTTGCGGGCGCGCCGTTCGGCGATCCCGGTCCTTCTCCTCACCGCACGCGATACGCTTGAGGACCGTGTTTACGGCCTTGATCTCGGTGCTGACGACTACCTCACCAAGCCTTTCGATCTGCCCGAGTTCGAGGCACGCGTACGCGCCCTGATCCGGCGTGGCTACAACGGTGTGACTTCCGAAGTTGTGCACGGCCGCTTGCGTTTTGATACGGTTGGCCGTCGGCTGTTCTACGACGATCAAGCCATTGAACTCACGGCGCGTGAAGTCGCGCTGGTGGAGCTGCTGCTGTCGCGCGAGGGCAGGGTGGTCAGCAAGGAGCAGATGGTTGCGCATCTCTATGGCTGGGGCGATGAGGTTGGCAGCAATGCCATCGAAGTCTATGTGCACCGACTGCGCAAGAAGCTGGAGTTCGCCGACTTTAATGTCCGTACTGTGCGCGGCATGGGGTACTTGCTCGACAAGCCTCGCGAAGGCTGATTGAGATGATCGAGGACGAGCCGCGTAACGTTGAACGCGTCAGGCCCGGCGGTACCGTCCAACCCTGGTCGGCGCCGCTCAAGCACAAGCTGCTGAACTGGCTGCTGTGGCCCTTGATGGCGTTGATGGTGGTGGATGCCGTGGTCGGCTACTATGTCACCGCGCATTTTGCTGCGGCTGCCTATGACCGTACGCTGGGCGAAATGGCGCGCGAAGTTCTCCTTGAAGTGCGCGGCGCCGGCGGTGATGAACTGGTCTTGCCGCCCAGTGCACAACGCATCATCCTGGAAGATCCGGACGACAAGATCTTCTATCGCGTGACCCGCCAGTCCGACCGGGTTTCGGTCGGCGAAGACAGTCTTGCCTTGCCCAACTACATGACACTGAAGCCGGGCAAGATTCTGTTTTTCGACACTGTGCTGCATCAGGAGGATGTACGGGTGGCGGCGCTGCTCGGCCAAGGCGTCAACAAGGCACAGCCAGACATGGTGATTCTGGTCGCCGAGACGGTGAACAAACGCAATACCTTGTTCCGCGAGATTCTGGCGGGCGTGGTCATGCCGCAGTTGGTGTTGGCGCTGTTCGTCGGCCTGCTCGTGTCCACCGGCGTGGTGCGCGGCCTGGCACCATTGCGTCGCCTTGAGCAGACGATTGCCACGCGCTCGCACCTCGACTTGAGCCCGGTCGTGACCGAGGTCCCGGAAGGGGTGCGGCCCCTGGTGGATGAAATCAATGCCCTGATGGCGCGCCTCTCCGAGGTGCTGGAATTCCAGAATCGCTTCATTGCCGACGCCGCGCATCAACTGCGCACGCCGGTGGCGGGGCTGAAGGCACAGATCGAAATCGTGCTCAGGGAGCGCGATCCGGAACGCCTCAAGCATTCGATGGAGCATATCTACACGGGCATGGAACGCCTATCGCGTCTGGTGGCGCAACTGCTTTCGCTGGCACGCAATGAACCTAACGCGGTGCGCAATCTGCAGCTCGGCGACATGGATCTCAATCGGCTGGTCTTCGATACCACGATGGAGTGGGTGCCGGCAGCGCTCAACAAGGGGATCGACCTGGGGTTCGATGGCGGTGAAGAGCCGATCATGATCAAGGGCGATCCGGCGCGCCTCAAGGAACTGATCAGCAATCTGTTCGACAACGCCATCCGCTATACGCCGGATAACGGCAAGGTAACCGCTACCGTGGTGCGTGACCCGATGCCAACGTTCTCCATCAGCGACGATGGTCCGGCGATTCCGGTCGAGGAGCGCGAGCGAGTATTCGAACGCTTCCATCGGCTCTTGGGCACCAACACCGAAGGTAGCGGCCTGGGCCTCGCCATCGTGAACGAAATTGCCAAGCTGCACGGCGCTCAAGTGCGCCTGATGGACGACAAGGATGGCGTCGGCAATACCTTTACCGTTACCTTTCCGGCGGCCTAAGGCGCCGTAGCGGCAGGCGCTACGGAGCGTTTTGGCCTCCAGCTCCGAACTTATTCGTGGCGAAGCTGTAATTATTGTGTAAGGAAGTGGAAAGTCTCGCGTAATCTCTGCGACAGTAAGGCGTAAGTGCCCCTCTGTATTGTGCAGTCATCGGTTCCCCGTCATTCAGTCAATCGACTGGAATCGAAAATTGACTCATTCATTCGCATTGAAATACGAGGAGGCTGTTCATGGAGTTTGGTACCCCCGAGTTTTGGCTGGCCCTTGGCCAGATCATGCTGATCAACGTGCTGCTGTCCGGCGACAACGCCGTGGTTATCGCACTGGCCAGCCGCAATCTTCCCCCGGAGCAACAAAAGTGGGCCGTCCTGATCGGTAGCGCCGGCGCTATCGTTGCCCTGGTCGTGCTGGCCTTCTTCGCCGTCAAGCTGCTCGAACTCGACTACGTCAAGATGGTCGGTTCCGTCCTGCTGATGTGGGTCGGTATCAAGCTGCTGGTGCCTGAAGATGAAGGCGAGGATCTCGATGCTTCTTCGAATCTGAAGGGCGCCATCAAGACCATCATCATCGCCGACGTCGTGATGAGCCTGGACAACGTGATCGGCATGACCGGCGCCGCCAAGGGCAGCATGCTGCTCCTGTGCATCGGCCTGGCGGTCAGCACCCCGGTCATCATCTTCGGTAGCACCCTGCTGATGAAACTGATGGATCGCTTCCCCATCATCGTCACCATCGGCGGCGCGCTGCTGGGTTACGTTGCCGGCGAAATGCTGATCGTCGATGGTGCCATTGAAAGCTGGG
>DATMTO010000097.1:0-7434 GCA_035564055.1 Rhodocyclaceae bacterium
GAAGAGTCTCGAACTCTCGACCTATACCTTGGCAAGGTATCGCTCTACCAACTGAGCTACTCCCGCAGAACAGGGGCGAATTATAGAGACTTTATTTTTCCTGTCAAGAAATTTGGCGCAAAAAATGCATGGTCACACCTGCGGAAAAAGCGCGCCGCCGCCCTGCCCGCGCCAAGCCGTTCATCGCGGCAGGCAACGCCTGACGCCACGACGCAGCAACGGACGGGCCGGCTTAACTCGTTTGCTTGGCAAAGAGGCCCTTGATCGCCTCCTGGATATCCGCAGGCAGCACAACGGTCTTCGCGTTATCGGACGATGCCAGATGCTGAAGCGCACCCAGATATTTTTCACCCAGCAGATAACGCATCGAAGCGTCGCCGCCCCCGAGTGCGGAAGTCACGCGACGAATGGCCTCGGCGCTGGCTTCAGCCATCGTGACCTGCGCTTCCGCGTCGCGTCGCGCCGATTCGAGACGTGCCTCAGCCTGCAGAATTGCCGACTGCTTGGTCCCTTCGGCCTTGGTCAC
This sequence comes from Rhodocyclaceae bacterium, assembly GCA_035564055.1. Lineage (GTDB taxonomy): Bacteria > Pseudomonadota > Gammaproteobacteria > Burkholderiales > Rhodocyclaceae. Next base: position 527 of record DATMTO010000097.1, read on the forward strand.
CATGGCCTTGCGCTCACGCTCGGCCGAGGCCTGCGCTTCCATAGCCTTCTGCATCGACTCGGACGGATTGATGTCCTGAATCTCGACCGACTTCACCGCCAGCCCCCAGTCCACGGCTTCGTCGGCAATGCTTTCACGCAGCCGTGCCTTGATCTTGTCGCGGCTCGACAGCGCGGCATCAAGCTCCATCTCGCCGATGATGGAACGCAGCGTGGTCATGATGAGGTTGCGAATCGCTTCGGAAAAGTCAACCACACCGTACACCGCCTTGATCGGATCGGTAACCTTGATGAAGGCGATCGCGTTCGTGACGATCACCGCGTTGTCGCGTGTGATCACTTCCTGCTCCTGGACGTCGAGAATGATGTCCTTGGTGACCAGCTTATACGCCACACGGTCCAGATAGGGAATGATGATGCTCAACCCCGGATGCAAGGTGTCGTGATATTTGCCCAGGCGTTCGACGATCCACTCCTCCCCTTGCGGCACGATGCGTATACCTTTTGCGAGCGTGACGATGGCAAAAACAATGACAACGACGACCAGAACCAGACCATCTCCCATGACCTTCTCCCGAAATGAGTGTGCTTGTTTCTCTAGGCCTTGGCGACCTTGAGCAGACTACCTTCTAATTGCACGATGCGGACGCGTTCGCCGGCGGCGATCTCTTCCTCGGAGATGCAGGTCCAGATCTCGCTACCGAGCAGGGGCTTCTGGAAACGCACCGAGCCCTTCTGGAACGGCGCCACCGCATGCGTGAGGAGTCCGACTTCGCCAATCAGATTGCCGTCCGACATGCCAATACGCGTCTTGTGCTGGCCCGGCTTGAAGATGCGGAACCAGCAAAAGATCAGGATCAGAGAAAGGACCAGCCACAGACCGAGCTGCGCAGTCAGACTGATGCTGGGCAGGATGGCGAGCAAAATACCGACGAGAACGGCGCTAAGGCCGAACCAGACCAGCACGAAAACCGGAATCGCCAGCTCGCACAGCAGCAAGGCCACGCCGGCTACGACCCAGTACCACCATTCAATCTGCATAAATGCCCCCATCACAGTGGAAATGGCAGACTAGCGCAAATGCCCGGCGCGAGCAATCGCGGGCCGCTTTCAGCGACGCTGGCGCAGCCCTTCGAACAGGCAGATGGCCGCAGCGGCGGCCACGTTCAGCGACTCGGTTGCCGCCGCCAGTGGAATGGTTGCGCGTAGCCTGGCCGCTGCCTGCAGCGCCGGCGACAGACCGGCCCCTTCGTTGCCGAACAGCCAGGCGACCGGTCGCTTCAGGTCCAGCTCATGGAGCGGCGTGGCGCCATCAACGACGGTGGCGATGCCGGGCATGGACAACGCGCCGAGCATGGCCGACAAGTCAACCTGCTCGCGGATATTGAGGGCGAAATGCGCACCTTGCGCCGCACGTAGTACACGTGGCGTCCAGGCACCGGCACAACCGGGCCCAAGCAGCACGTCGCTCACCCCGGCCGCCGCGGCGGTGCGCAGGATAGAGCCGACATTACCGGCGTCTTGTACCGCGTCGAGCATGACGCAGGTGTCCTGCGGCAACTCGGTACGCGGCTGCGGGATTGCGATAACCGCGGCAATGCCGGTCGGGGTGGCCACGCCACTGAGTTCACGGAACAGACTGTCCTTGAGGCACAGCGTGTCAACCTCAGGAAACTGCTGCGCGAGCACCGCCACTTCCTTGTTATCAAGTGCGGACTCTGCCAGCAGCAAGGTCAGTGGCCGACCACCACGCTGGCGAAAGGTTTCGACGAGATGGATACCGTCGATCAGGGTCTGCTGTCGCTGGCGCTGCTCGCGGGCATTCTCTATGAGACTGTGCAGCGACTTGAAGGTCGGATTGTCGCGCGAAGCAATCTGTTTCATACAGATGCCTCTTCGAGCAGCAGGCGTATCGGGGCATAGCTGCTGCGGTAGATTTCGCGCACGACACCATGTTCGCGCAGCGCAGCCAGATGCGCCGCGGTCGGGTAGCCTTTGTGCCGGTCCAGCCCATACACCGGGTAGCGAGCGTGCAACTCCAGCATCTGTGCATCGCGTACGGTCTTCGCGAGTATCGAAGCCGCGGCGATCGCGGCGACCTTGCTGTCGCCCTTGACGATGGCGCTTGCCGGCATGGCGACGGGCGGGCAATGCAGTCCGTCGACCTCGATCGCGTCAGGCACCACGGCCAGCATTTCAACGGCACGTCGCATCGCCAGCAAGGTAGCGTGATGAATATTCAGGTGATCGATCTCGGCCACACTGGCTTCGGCAACTGCCCAGGCCAGGGCGCGTTCGCGGATCAACGGAGCGAGTCTCTCGCGTGCCTTCTCCGACAGTTTCTTGGAGTCGTTGAGGCCCTCAATCGGACGGGCCGGATCAAGAATCACTGCCGCAGCGACGACCGACCCGGCCAGAGGGCCGCGGCCGGCCTCGTCAACGCCGGCAACCTTCAAGTTCGCTGCCTTTTCTACACCCACCAGGCAGCGGTATGAGTCTTCAGCGAGGATCACTGCACCCGCGCCGCATCCGGCAGCAGATATGGCAGGATCGCCGCAGCTGCACGTTCCGCCGTCCCCTGGCGGAGCGTGTGATGAATGCGGTAGAACACGTCGATGATCTGCTTACGCGCCGCCTTGTCGACAATCAGATTACCGAGCGCCTGCGCCATGTTCTCAGGCGTAGCGTCATCCTGAACAAACTCCGGCACAACGAATTCTCCGGCCAGGATATTGGGTAAACCGATCCAGGGCTGATAGCCCTTGTTCTTCATCAGGCGATAGGTCCACGGTGACATTTTGTAGGCGACAACCATGGGCGTCTTGATCAGCGCCGTCTCCAGCGTGGCAGTACCGCTGGCGACCAGCGCCGCATCGGACACGGCCAGTGCATCGCGGGCGTGTCCGAACAGCATCTTGAAGGCCATTTCCTGCGCACCACACTTCCACAGCGCCAGCTCAAAGCGATCGCGCGTTTCACGCGTGATCAGCGGCACCAGGAGCTGCGCCTTGGGGAAACGCTGCAACAGGAGCTTGCCGGTCTCAATGAAGCTCTCGGCCATGTAGTCGACCTCGGACTGGCGACTGCCTGGCAACAGAGCGATGTACTGACCATTTTCATCGAGGCCGAGGCGTTCCAGCGCGCCGGCGCGATCCGGTTCAATCGGCAGGACATCGGCAAACGGATGGCCAACATAGCTGACCGGGATATTCTGCTTCTCGTAGAGTTCTGGTTCGAAGGGGAATAGCGCCAGCATGCGCGAAACAGCCTTCTTGATCTTGTGGATGCGTTCGCCCCGCCAGGCCCAGATCGAGGGGCTGACAAAATGGATGGCAGGAACGCCGGCGTTTTTGACGCGCTCTTCGAGCCACAGATTGAAGTCGGGTGCATCCACGCCGATGAAGACGTCAGGCTTGTCCTTGAGAACATGCGCCAGCAATTGCTTGCGGATGCCGGAAATCTCGCGATAGTGGCGTAGCACTTCAGCATAGCCGCGCACCGCAAGCTTTTCCGAGGGCCACAGCGCATTGAAGCCGACCGACTGCATGCGCGGACCACCGATGCCGTAGAACTCGGCATCCGGCAGGTGCACGCGCAGCGCTTCGATCAGATGCGCCGCAAGCAAATCGCCGGACGCTTCTCCGGCCACCATCGCGATACGTGTCGGCATGAAAGACCTTGCCGGAACCTAGCGAACGATGCCGCGCCCGGGCGCGGAGAGGAAGTCGACCAGCGGCTTGAGCTCAACGTGAGCATTCTGCTCGGCCGCAATCGCATCGCGCGCCTCTTCCAGGCGCAGGCCGGACTTGTAGATCGTCTTGTACGCGCGCCGCAAGGCCGCGATCGCGTCTTCGGAGAAACCGCGACGACGCAGCCCCTCGAAATTCATGCCACGCGCTTCAGCCGGGTTGCCCGAGGCCATGACGTAGGGCGGCAGATCCTGCGACAGACTGGTGGTCATGCCGGCCATGGCATGCGCGCCGATGCGCACGAACTGGTGCACGCCCGAGAGGCCGCCGAGAATGACGTAGTCGCCCACGTGTACGTGGCCGGCCAGCTGTACGCTGTTGGCGAAGATGACGTTGTTGCCGACCTGGCAGTCATGCGCGACATGTACGTAGGCCATGATCCAGTTGTCGTTGCCGACACGAGTCACGCCGGCATCCTGCTCCGTGCCCAGGTTGAAGGTACAACACTCGCGGATGGTATTGCGGTCACCGATTTCGAGGCGAGTTTCCTCGCCTGCATATTTCTTGTCCTGCGGCGCCGCACCGATCGAGCAGAACTGAAAAATCCTGTTGTCCGCACCAATGCGCGTATGACCCTCGACCACTACATGCGGACCGATGACCGTATTGGCGCCGATCTCGACGTTGGGGCCGATGATCGAATAGGGACCGATCTCGACGCCGTCGGCGATGCGCGCCTTGGGGTCGACGATGGCGGTCTGATGGATACGCGTCATTCTTCGTCCAGCATCCGCATCGTGCACATGATCTTGGCTTCGGCAGCCACCTGACCGTCAACCTTGGCCGAGCATTCGAATTTCCACAGACCGCGCTTGCTGAACACGAGCTTGGCCTCCAGCACCAGCTGATCGCCCGGCGTCACCGGACGCTTGAAGCGGGCTTCATCAATACCGACGAAGTAATAGACGGAGTTGTCGTTGGCCTGATCGCCAAGCGTCTTGAACGACAGAATGGCGGCTGCCTGCGCCATGGATTCGACAATGAGAACCCCCGGCATGACGGGATGATGCGGATAGTGTCCCGGAAAGAACGGCTCGTTCATGGTCACGTTCTTGATGGCCGAGATATGCGAGCCCGGCACAACTTCCGTGACGCGGTCGATCATCAGGAAGGGATAGCGGTGCGGCAGACACTTCAGGACGGCATGGATATCCATGCTCTCGGGAGAGGCTGCAGTTGCAGCGTTGGCCTCACTCATTTCTTGTTCTCCAGTTCATTCAGTCGCGCTTCGAGGGCGCGTATTTTATCGGCCATGCTGTCCAGATGGCGCAGGTGCGAGAAGTTTTTCAGCCACTCGTCGTGGGCCATCGAAGGCACCGTGCCGGTGTATGCGCCCTTCTTCTTGAGGCTTTTGCTGATGAAGGTGCCGGCGGCGATGTGCACGTCGTCGGCAATGTTCAGATGCCCGACGATGCTGGTCTTGCCGCCGATGGTGCAACGGCTGCCGATGGTCGTGCTGCCGGCAATCGCGACACAACCGGCAATGGCAGTATGAGCGCCGATGCGAACGTTGTGCGCCACCTGAATCTGGTTGTCGAGCTTGACGCCGTTCTCGATCACCGTATCGGCCAGCGCACCACGGTCGATGGTTGTACCCGCGCCGATTTCGACGTCGTCGCCGACGACGACGATGCCGGTCTGCGGGATCTTGACCCAGGAGCCGTCCTTCTCGCGTGCGAAACCAAAGCCGTCGGCGCCGATCACCGCAGAGGCATGCACGATAACGCGTGAACCAATGCGACAGCCGTAGTAGACGGTCGAGTTCGGATAGAGGCGGCAGTCGGAACCGATTGTGACACCGGAGCCGACGACCGCATTGGCGCCGATCACGGTACCGTCGCCGATACGCACATTGGCGCCAATATAGGCACCGGCACCGACGCTCACGTGGCCAGGCAACTCCGACAGCACGGTTGCATTCGGGTGAATGCCGACCGGCGCCGGAATCTTCGGGCTCAGCAATTGAGCAAGTCGGGCGAAGTAAAGATAGGGATCGGGATGAACGATCGCCGGGACCGGGCACGCGTCAGCGAGCTCAGGGCCCAGAATCACCGCCGCAGCACGGGTGCTGTCTAACTGAGACTGATACTTCGGATTGGCGAGGAAGGCGATCTCGCCCTGCCCCGCCGTTTCGAGCGGGGCGATACGGGCGATATGCAAATCGCCGGCGCCCTCGGACGCAGCCCGCAACTCGCCGCCGAGCCGCGTAATGATTTCGGCAAGGCGCATGCTCACCTGGCCTGCCCTATTTCGCGGACAGCGTAGCCGGCGCAGCGGCCGAAGCCGAGCCGCCTTCGCTCAATGCCTTGATCACCTTGGGGGTGATGTCGATGGCCGGGCTGTAATAGACAGCCTCCTGAACGATCAGGTCGTATTTCTCGGTCTCGGCAATCTTGCGAATGACTTTGTTGACGCTCTCGTACAGCGCTGCCAGCTCTTCATTCTGGCGAACGCTCAGATCTTCGCGGAACTCGCGCTGCTTGCGCTGAAACTCGCGGTTCAGGTCGGCGAACTCGCGCTCACGCGTGCGACGGTCGGAATCCGACATGGTCACGCCATCCTTTTCGAGCTTTTCCTGCATGGTCTGCAACTGCTTGCCCATTTTCTGCAGGTCCTGGTCGCGCTTCTCGAACTCGGCCTTGATTTTCTTCATGGCACGCTGCGCCTGCGGCGCATCGTTGGAAACGCGCTGCAGATTGATGTAGCCGATCTTGCTTTCCGCCGCAGCGTAAGGCGCCGCGAGCAGCATCGCAGCGGCAGCAGTTGCGGACAGGATGAATTTAGACTTGAACAAGGTGTACTCCCTATTGCTTAAAACGTTTGGCCCATCGTGAACTGCAACGGCTGCGTCTTGTCGTTATCCTGCTTGTTCAAAGGAACACCCAGGCTGAACTTCAAGGGTCCCATCGGCGACGCCCACATCACCGAGAGACCTGCACTGTAACGGAAACCGTTGACGTCCTTGAGCGTGGTGCCCGGATCGGCGCCCCAGACCTGGCCGACGTCAATGAAGGTACCCAGACGCAAGGACTTGTCGATCCCCGAACCGGGCATCGGGAAGAGCAGCTCGACCGTGCCGACCGCCTTGCGGGTACCGCCCAGACGCTGAATGCCGTAAGTCGGATCATTGTCGTACGGACCCAGCGTACTCGTATCATAC
>DATMTO010000098.1:0-12821 GCA_035564055.1 Rhodocyclaceae bacterium
CCCACCCGTTTCGCGTTGATCTCCCGGACGATCGCCGGGAACGAAGCGCCCAATGGCACTTTCGGCACTTGAGTGGCGCGGCGCATGATGTCCCCGACTTTTAAATGGAGCCGGCGGCCCAACTCCCCGGCCGGATGAAAGAGGGCGAAGTCTTTCTCGGTAAAACCCTGGGCTTCCATCAAGGCGACCGACAAAGCGTCACCCAAGGCAAGGGCCGCGGTGGTGCTGGCGGTGGGCGCCAGCTGCAGCGGGCAGGCCTCCTCGGCGACGCGGGCGTCGAGATGCACGTCGGCGTCTCGCGCCAGCGGTGATGCGTCATTGCCGGTGATGGCGATCAGCTTGCCGCCTTCGCGCTTCAGCATGGCTGAGATGCTCAGCAACTCCTCGCTGCCGCCGGAGTTGGACAAGGCAATGACGACGTCATCGCGGGTGATCATGCCCAGATCGCCGTGGATGGCCTCGGCGGCATGGACGAAATAAGCGGGGGTGCCGGTGCTGGCCAGGGTAGCGGCGATCTTGCGGGCGATGTGGCCCGACTTGCCGATACCTGAGACGATGACGCGACCGTGGCATTGGAGAATCAGGTTGACGGCGGCGATGAAGTCGTCGCCCAGTCCGTTGCCGAGGCGTTCCGCCAGCGCACTGACAGCTTCAGCTTCAATGCGCAGCGTGCGGCGCGCCATTTCGAGGATGCGTTCCGTTGGCGGGAGCAGGGGGCGGGATTGATTCATTGGCTATGCGGGGTCGGAAAGCAAAAAAATATCGATGCCGAGGGCGGCAGCGCGAAAATCCCTCTCAATATAGCGGCAGAATTATAACAAACCGATAGTACCCGCCGTCCGTCGCCCATGTCCTCCCATACCCTGCAACTTGCCCTGGTTCTTTTAGGCGCCGCCGTTTTCATGGTGGTGCTGTTCCGCCATTTGAATCTGCCCTCCATTCTCGGCTACCTGCTGGTCGGTATCGTGGTCGGTCCGCATGCGCTGAACGTCGGTGCGGACAGTATCGGGGCGCGGCATCTGGCCGAGTTCGGCGTCGTGTTCCTGATGTTCTCCATCGGCCTTGAGTTCTCGCTGGCGCGTCTTTATCGCATGAAGCGTCTGGTGTTCGGGCTCGGGCTTGCCCAGGTGCTGGGCTCCATGTTGCTGGCGTCGACGCTGGTATGGATGGTCGGTTTGCCCTGGCACTCGGGGTTTGCGCTCGGCGGTGCACTGTCCATGTCCTCCACGGCGGTACTGTCCAAGTTGCTGGCCGAGCGCCTCGAGCTTGAGTCCACGCACGGGCGCGAAGTGATGGGCGTACTGCTGTTTCAGGATCTGGCCGTGGTGCCGCTGCTGATTCTGGTGCCAGCGCTTTCGAGTCCGGCCTCAGAGTTGGCCGAGAAGCTGATGTGGGCGGGCTTCAAGGCAGCCATCGTACTGACGGTAGTGGTTTTCCTTGGCCAGCGTCTGATGCGCGCCTGGTTCTTCATTGTCGCGCGCACCAAGTCGGCCGAGCTCTTCGTCCTCAATGTGCTGCTGATCACGCTCGGGCTGGCCTTCGTCACCGAGCTTGCCGGCCTGTCGCTGGCGCTCGGCGCTTTCCTTGCCGGCATGTTGATCTCGGAGACCGAATATCGCTATCAGGTGGAAGACGACATCAAACCTTTCCGCGACGTGCTGCTGGGGCTGTTCTTCATCACCATCGGTACCTATCTCGACCTGCGCGTCGTGGCGGAAAATCTGTTCTGGGTGATCGGCTTCCTGCTGCTGTTACTGGGCGGCAAGCTGGCAGTGACCTGGAGTCTGTCGCGTTTTCTCGGCGCCAGCTCGGGCACCGCGTTGCGCACCGGCCTGTGGCTGTGTGCCGGTGGCGAATTCGGTTTCGTGTTGATGGCGCAGCTCAGCGAGTCCGAGCTGCTGGCACCGAATCAACTCCAGATCGTGCTGGCTGGCCTCGTGCTGTCGCTCTTGCTGGCGCCCATCATCGTGCACTTCAGCGATCGCATCGTCATGCGTTTCGTGGCGGCCGAGTGGCTGGCGCGTTCGATGCAGCTCACCAGCCTGGCGGCGCAGACGCTCGAAGCGACAAAGCATGTCATCGTCTGCGGTTACGGGCGCACCGGCCAGCATCTAGTGCGCTTCATGGAGAACGAGGACGTGACCATCGTGGCACTCGACAATGATCCCGAGCGCGTCAGGTCGGCGTCTCAGCGCGGCGAACCGGCCGTATTCGGCGACTGCTCACGGCGCGAGACACTGATGGCGGCGGGCATCATGCGCGCCGATGTGCTGGTGGTCACCTTCGCCGACACTCACGTATCCATGAAGATCCTGCACCTCGCGCACGAGCTGCGGCCGGAGCTGCCGGTGGTGGTACGGACTGCGGAAGAGGCGGATGTCGACAAGCTGGTCGCGGCTGGCGCTGCCGAGGTTGTTCCCGAAGCGCTGGAGTCCGGCATCATGCTGTCGACGCACGCGCTGGCGCTGCTGGGCGTGCCCATGTCCCGCGTCATCAAGCGCTTGCGTACGACGCGCGAGCAGTACTACACGACCTTCCGTGGCGCTTTTTCAGGTACCAGCTACGATGATGGGCCTGCCATGCCCGAGGCTGATCAGGCGCGTCTGCATGCCGTGCATTTGCCGGTAGGAGCGCATGTGCTGGGCAAATGCATGGCGGATGTCGAACTGGCGGCAACCGGCGCCGGCCTCTCCGCTGTACGCCGTCTGGGGGGCAAGGGTATCGTCGGTCTTGACGAGCCGCTGCAGATCGGCGACACCGTCCTGCTGATGGGCAGCGAATCGGCCGTGATTGCGGCGGAGTCTCTGCTGCTTACCGGCAAGTAGGCGCTGACGACAGGAATAAAAAAGCCCGCCGAGGCGGGCTTTTTTACGAGTATGTCTGCGGCGATTAGTAGGCGATGCAGACGGTGTACAGTCCGGCATCGTCGTTAGCCGTTACCTGGTAGGCTGCTGCAGCCGAAGCTACTTCGCCGCCTGCCTGCGTGCCAATGACACGCACTGAACCCGTAGAGGTATTGCCATCGTCGATGGTGGCGTCGATCTGGCGTGCATAACGACCCTGGATACCGGCCGAGCAGACATAGTAGGAGGCCGGCCAGCCGTTGGCGCCGGTAATCACCGGATCACCGGTGATCCCAATCGGGCCGCCGTCGGCATTGCGCGGTATATAGTCGGCTGCGCCGGTGGTTGTCGAACCGGTGGAAAAACCGGCAAGGCGTACGTGCTGCCAGAACAGATAGCTTTCATCGGTCGCCGTGGTTGAGTTCCAGGCGCCGTTAATTCGACCATTCCCGAGCGTGGCGCCCGGCGTGGTTGCAACCGTACCGCCATTCAGGTGGGTGTTGGCAGCGGTGTCGTCGCCCGGCAATGCGCGGAATCTGTCCTGATAGGCGAACACGAAAGTCGATGTGCCGCGCATGTCGTTGATCAGATTCTTGACCTTGGCGCTGTTGATCAACTCCTGACCCTTCAGTACGCCGCCGAGCAGCAGACCGATAATGACCAGAACGATGGCGATTTCGATCAGCGTGAAACCGCGTTGATGCTGTCGCATGGCGACTCTCCTAGGTTGAGCGCGAGGGCTCTTTAATGGAATTGGTAGAAAGAATACCAGAATGCGCGCTTTCATATCGCGTTGAGCTGGCCTCTTTTGCTCGCTGTTCGACAATTATGCAACATGGGTAGGGTCTGCTTGGGCTGTCATTGCGCGCTTGGGGGCGATTGGCACCAGTCCGCCGTGTGAATATGCGGAATATGAAGTGCTTTTCCAGTTCTTCGTGCGGGTTTTCATGTCCTCAGCGCGGCCCCAGCAACTCATGCAGCGCGGTCGGGCCGCGACCGCGGAGTTCCCGTTCGATCGGCGGCGCGAAGTTGAAATCGTCGTCGCGCAGAATGCGGCGTGTCTCCGCATCGCAGAGAATCTGTCCGGCGCGGGCCTCCTCGGTGATGCGGCTGGCCACATTGACCGTGTCGCCCCAAAGGTCATAGACGAACTTGGCCTTGCCCAGCACCCCGGCAATCACGGGGCCGGTGGCGATCCCAATATGGAGTTCCAGACCGGCCGGATTGACCGCCGGATTGGTCTGCAGCAGTGTGCGCATTTCGATCGCCAGCGCGGCCATGGCGTGAACATGGCGGGGATTGCCGAGATTGAGCCCGCCTGCAACCATGTAGGCATCGCCGATCGTCTTGATCTTTTCCAGTCCGTACTTGTCGACCAGATCGTCAAAGGCCGAGAACACGCGATTGAGGATGGCGAAGACGTCGTGGGGCGGCAGGTTAGCCGCGACTTGGGTGTAGCTCACGATGTCGGCGAACATGACTGACACATAGTCGAAGCCGTCGGCAATGATCACATCCTCGTCGTCCTTGAGGCGCGCCGCCACTGGCGCGGGCAGGATGTTGAGCAGCAGCCGGTCGGAGCGGTGTTGCTCGCGGATCAGCTGCAGGTGCGCATCGGCGAGGCGGGCGCCGACTTTTTCCTTTTCGAGGATCGAGTAGCGCAGCAGAATGAAAATGATCGAGGCGACGGCCACGAAGTTGAGCGCGAAAAAGCCGATGCTGGTGCGCATGGGAATGTCGAGTCCGCTTGTGGCGACCGGGATCAGGTCGCCAAGGCCGGACAGCAGCGTCAGCCCGACCCAGGCGAGAAACCAGCCGACCGATTCGCGCGTGCCAAGACAGACCATGGCGCCAAAGGGGCCGAGCAGTCCCCAGAGAATGACGCCGCTGGAATTGATGAAGTCGCCGATGGCCCATTGCATGATGAAGGGCGCCAGCAGAAACAGGCCAAGCTGGGTGGTGCGGAAGCGCGGGAAGTTGCCGGTACGGATGTAGTTCACCAGATTGCCAGTCAGCAGCAACTGGTAGATGAAGGGCAGGGTACTGGACAGGCTGGAGCCGAACGCGCCGTAGATGATCAGCCACAGGGCCGAGGTGACGCTGATGAGGCCGGTGGCGAATACCAGCAGCGTCTTGTTGAGCCGCTCGCGCTCGTCGTCGCCGGGGGTGATGCCGGCGTGCTTGAGTCGCGTCAGAAAACCATTAGGGATGGTCGTATCCATGGTGGCGGTATCCATTGCGGTACTCGATCGCAAATATGCAATTGTCAATGAGTCTGGCAGCGTCGATGCCGTTGGTCAAGGCAGTTTGCCTACGGCGATGAGTGGGTTGATCAGGTGGCTGCGATTGATCCAGATCAGCATGTCGTCGAAGTCGGTGGCGTTACCGTCCGCCTGATAGGATGGGCTGTTCAAGCGGTTGGGCTCATAGCTGGCATTGCGACCGTCCGCCTGCTGGTTCGGTCCCAGCGAGTAAATCACGGCGATCGGATGCTCGGTCGTTGTGTTCTGACGCACATTGGCATTGTCGTAAAGGTCGATACAGTCGGAGGGAAAGGCACTCATGCCGGTGCAGTCGGATGTGGAGGCATTCAGGAGTATCTGGTTGCGCAGCGTGGTGTAGTTCGCGTAGCCGCGTTCGATGCGGTAGCGCCATGGCGAACCCCATGCGTCCAGCGGAGACAGATTCAGGTTTTTCCACGGCAGCAGTCCGTCGCCCGTTGCGTCGCCGGTACAGCTGACCTCTTCCATCCCATCGTTGTTGGTGTCGGGGCAGGGTAGCCTGCCGCTGATGGAGGCGAAGGCGATCAGTGCTTCGCGAATACTGGCGAGCTGCTGGCTGGTGGCCTGACGTCTCTCCACCTCCTTTTGTGCACTCAGCGGCATCAGCAAGCCACCCATCAGCAAGGCCACGATGACAAGCACCACGGCAAGCTCGGTGAGCGTAAAACCACGCGCCGGTTTAGTAATTGCTGCCATCGGACTGATCGTTGCCATTCGTCGTCTTCGTGCCGGGTGCGTTGTTTGCGTAGTCGGAGCGCTGCGATGCGAGCGCAAAGATTTCGCTGGCGCTGACCCAGTTCATTTTGTCGTTCTTGATGACATTGCCACTGCTATCGGTCTGTATGCCGCTGACTAGACCCGAGGTGGCCGATTCCAGATAGGCGGCCATCTGGCTGGAGTCTGTGCGGCAGAGGGTGTTCTTTGCGTTATCCAGCCCGCGGCTCTGGCCGGCTAGCGCTACGCCGGGCGAAACCACGATGGCCGCGGCACCTTGGACCGAGGTAAGGCGGCTCACCAGCAGGCTGCCGTTGGGGTCGTAGATATCGAAGTCGGCCACCGTCGAAGGGCTTAGGGTGCTGGTGTTCTTGGGGTTTTCTTTGTGACTGCCAGCAACGATGTACCAGAGACAGTTTCCGTCTCCATCAAGCAGTTCGGGCAAGCCCAAGGTCTGATAGGGAAGCAGACCGATCGCGGGTTGTCCCGCGGTCCCGCAGTTCCCGGCATGCGTGCCGATCATGTTCGGATTGATATCATCGCTGGCCATGTCAGGGCAGGGGAGATAACCAAAGCCATAGCCGCTAACGCGGTCTCGGTAGGTGACGGCATAGGCCAGTAGCGCCTGCCGCGCCTGCTTGAGTGCCTGATTGGTGACTGCTGTACGCGAGCTTTCCACTGCGTTGGTATTGAGTCGGTTGAGCAAGCCGTAGAGGCTGCCCATCACCACGATGACCAGCATGATGACGAGCACGTACCCGCCCTGCTGTTGCCTAACGGCGGGTGCCTGGCTGTATCGCATTGGGCGGAAGCACATTCTTGCGCTCCTGGGTGCTGCGGTTGATCGATTCGCCGACCTGGAGACGGATCTGTCGTCCCTGTTCCAGCTCGACCGGGCTGCTGGCCGCGTCTGTACCCGGTCGCGCCTGCGGCTGCACGCGCTGATTGATCCAGATACTGTTATAGCCGCTACTGCGCTGAACCACGCCGTCGAGGCGCAGCGTCTCGCTGTCGCCACCGTCGTCGTCGCTCTGGTTGAACTGGCGCTGACGGTCGAGGGACTGGCGTTTTTCCGGGGGCAGGAATAACTTGCCGAGCCCGGGCGCCGCCACGGCCGGGGCACGTGTTGGGGCCATTACTTGAGCCATTGCCGGCACGCTCAGGCCGATGGACAAAAAGAGGGCGAGCAGCTTCATCGGGCCTCGTTCTCCGGCATCAGCGTGATCCAGTCCATTTGGCATTCGGCGTTGATCTGGGGTGCCAGCTTGCTCGCCATCGCCGCGGCCGGAGCACGCTGCAGACTGCAACTGCGCAGGCGTGTGAATGCGGCTGCGCCGGTATGCACGTCGTCGAGAAAGCGCACCAGATCTTCCTCGTGCAACAGGGGAATCTGTATCCTCACTGCACTGCTCATGAAACGATAACCGGTGCCCGCGGAGCTCCCCCCCGTCCACGCCTGACGTGGCTGGATTTCGTATTCCAGGCCGAGCAGTTTTCGATCGCGCTGGATATTGCGCATCAGCTCGACCCAGTCCAGTCGCCGCTCCATGCCGACAATGCCGCGTGCGACGAGGGTCTGGTAGGCAGCGATCTTGATGCGGATATCCTGCTCGTCGTTTTGCAGCTGCTGAACTGCGTTGCGGCTGTTGGCCGCGGCAAGCTCGGCGGCGAGCGCCTGCTTTTCCGACTGCTGAACGAAGTGGCGCGCGGCGAGGCCTGCCGCCAGGGCGATCAGAATGGCCAGGCCGAGGCCCAGCAACGGCCAGCGTAACAAGCGAAGTTCGGCGCGCAGCGGACTCATGCTTTACCCCTGCGCGCATAGCGAATCGAAAAACGCAGCATTTCTTGGCCAGCATAGACTTCGCTGCTGCCCTTGAGCGATTTGGCTGAGTCGGTATCGAATGGCTGTTGCAGTACGCGCACGTTGTCGTCCGGCTCGCGCCGCAGGTCAGCGACGAAATGTTCGACGGCCTCGTTCTGGGCGCGTCGATTCGGTCCCAGGCTGGCCGGCATCTGCAGCTCCAGATCGATGACGATCCAGGGTGTCGTACCAGGCGGTAGTGGCGCGGTGGCCGTCCCTGTCTCGTCTGGGTTGGCGGCCAGGCGCCAGTCGAGCGATTGCAGCTCAAGTAGCGGATTTTTCTGCAGGGCTGCGCTCACAGGCTGCAGTGTTGTCGCCAGATCCGGAGTGCCCGTCTGAAGGCGCTCCCATTCACCGATCAGCTTGCGCAACTGGTCTGGGCTGATCGGGATCGCCGGCAGCGATCGTACCAGCGTGTCGTAGTGCTGTTGGGTTTGTTCGGTCGCGTGCATTGCCTCGGTTTCGCGCTGGTGATTGCGCCAGACCAGTGCACTGGCGGCGATAGCAAACAGCCCGGCCAGACCGAGCGCCGCCAATGTGCCTTGCAATACCATGCGCCGCCAATGCCAGCGCCGGTAATTGAGACGGGCGCTGTCATTGCCGAACTGCACCGGTGCGCGTTGTCGCGCCAGCAGATGCACCATCAGTGCGTCCGTCGACGAGTCCTTCGGCAGCGTGTGCAGCTGGCGGGCCCGCGCGACCTGCAACAGATCGCCGAGACTGAAGCCCAACTCTTCGGTGTCTGCGCACGACTGGCGCAGCAGGTCGAAATGGGCGGGGTTGGCAAGGCACAGGACCGGCACTTTGTTGCCGCGGGCGAGCAGGCGCTGGCCGATCAGGTACTGGTAGATGCGGACGGCTTCCCCGTAGATATTTACCGCAGCCTCTTCAATGCCGCCGCCGGTCAGCGGTTTGAGACGCGAGAAGCGTAACTGGCCGTATTCGAAATAGCTTTGGCGCAAGCCGCCGCTGCCCAGCGTGATCAGGATGAGGCGCGGCTCGGCCGCTACGGCCGGGCTGAGTACCGGTTGCAGCAGCAGGGCTGGCGAATGAATCCCGACCAAGGCAGCACCGGCCTCGTCCATCGCGGTCAGCCAGGGTTCGAGTGCCTGCGGCCGGGTCAGACCGGCAAAGAGAAAGTGTTCGTCGCGCCGCCCCTGTTTTTCGCGCCCGAGTGAGCGCACCAGGCTGTAGGGGGTGCCGAAGAAATGCTGGTTGAGCTTGCGTTGCAGCAGCGCCTTGCGATCACGCCCCAACACGTGGGGCAGCACTTCTTGGTGGAAGCCTTCGTCGGGCAGATCGACCAGAAGGTGGAACAGGGTATCAAGATGGCTTTCCAGCCAGTGCCTGAAGTCAGCCTGTCCTTCTTCGCCGACCGGGAAGTCACATTCCTTGCGCGCGTCGTTGTGCTGCCATTGCCAGACCGACAGGCTTTGCGTGGAGAGAATGAGGATGCGGCGTTCCGTCATGGGTGAGTCAGGTCTTCAGCTTGGTGATCAGATCGTAGATCGGTCCGAGCACGGAGAGGATGACCCAGCCCAGCAGCAGGCCGATGATCACGGTCAGGGCAGGCTCGATCAGGGTCTGCATACGCTCGATCGACTCGCGTACATCGCGATTATAGAAATAGGAGACATTTTCCAGTGCAGTGTCGAGCGCGCCGCTGTTTTCGCCGACACGCAGCATGCGGATGACCAGCGGCGGAAACATTCCGACGCTCTGGAAGGCGAGAGTGATGTTCTGCCCCTCCTCGATGCGCTGGCCCGCATGGTGGATGGCTTCGCGTACCACGGCGTTGCCGACCACGTCCTCGGTGATGCGCAGGGTCTCGATCACCGAGATGCCCGATGCATACATCATGGCGAAGGTGCTGGCAAAGCGCGACAGGACGATCTTACGCAGAATCTCGCCGCCGATCGGTAACCTCAGCAGGACGGAGTGGAAGCGATAGCGAACGGCAGGCTTGGTCCGCACTGCAACGAACAGGGCGAAGGCCGCGATGATCGGCAAGCCAGCGATGAGCGGCCAGTAGTGGGTGAATATCTCGGAAACCGCCATCAGAATGCGCGTCTGCGTCGGGATTTCCTGACCCATATTGCGGATGAAAGTCGTTAATTTCGGCACCAGGTAGATCATCATGAAGAAGATCACCGGCACGATCACTGCCAGCATGAAGCTCGGATACATGATCAGCTTCTTGGTGTGGGCGGCAAGCTCGTCCTGCCATTTGAGATCTTCGAACAGCTTGTGCAGGACTTCGGCCAGGTTGCCGGTTTCCTCACCGGCGTGAACGAGGTTGCGGAACACGTCGTCGAAGGCCTGCGGATAGTCGCCCATGGCGTCCGAAAGCGTCTTGCCGCCTTCGATGCTTTCGATCGTGCCGGCGAGGACTTCGCGAAAACGCGGGTGCTCGATGCTGTCGCGCAGATCGGCGAGTCCGTCGAGGATGGGCACGCCGGCGCGCAGTAATTGTTCGAGGTGAAAACAGAAGTTGATCAGCTCGCGCCGCGGCACATTACCGGCGAACAGCGTGCGGTGGGTGATGGGCTGGCCGTTGATGAAGTCGAGTTCCATGCGCTTGAGGCGCATTTCCAGATCGACTTCGTTGACCGCATCCATGCGACCCTGCACCCGGCGGCCGGCGGGGTTGATCGCCTTGTAGGCGTAGATCGGCATTAGAGCCGCTCCGTCAGGTCGATGACGCGGCCGACTTCCTCGATGGAGGTGATGCCTTCCACGACGCGCCGTGCCGCGTCTTCGGCCAGGCTGCGGAATCCCTTGGCATTGGCGGCATTACGGACCTCGCGCGCGGTGGCGCGGCGGGCGATAAGCTCGTCGATGTCGCCATCCATGCGCAGGACTTCCATGATCGCAAGGCGGCCTTTGTAGCCCCGATAGTCGCAATGTTCGCAGGTGCCAGCCCGGTAGATTGCGGGTGCAGTCGTTTCCTCGACGCCGAGGATGCGTGCCTCGGCAGGGCCCGGCTGGTATGCGGTCTTGCAGTGCGGGCAGAGTTTTCGCACCAGGCGCTGAGCGATCACGCCGATGATATTGCCCGCCATGATGTCGGGCAGCACGCCGATGTCGAGCAGGCGGGGAATCGCACCGATAGCGGAGTTTGTGTGTAGCGTTGAATACACCTGGTGGCCGGTCATGGCAGCGCGGAAGGCCATGTCGGCGGTGTCCTCGTCGCGGATTTCACCGACCAGGATGACGTCCGGGTCCTGTCGCATCATCGAGCGGATGCCGTTGGCGAAGTCGAGCTTGGAGACTTCGGCGACGGAGGTCTGGCGCACCATGGGCAAGGGATACTCGACCGGGTCTTCGAGGGTCATGATGTTCACGCCCTCCTGGTTGATGTGGTTGAGTATCGAATAGAGCGTGGTGGTCTTGCCGCTGCCGGTGGGGCCGGTGACAAGGATGATGCCCTCGGGGCGTGCCACCATGCGGCGTACTTGCGCGATCTGCATTTCGTCGAGGCCAAGCCCGTCCAGTGGCACGATGCCTTTCTGGCGGTCGAGGATACGCAGGACGATATTTTCGCCGTGGATAGTCGGCTGAGCGGCGACGCGGAAATCGATGCTGCGGCCGCTGATGTTGAGCGAAATGCGACCGTCCTGCGGGGCGCGGGTTTCGGCGATATTCATGCCGCTCATCACCTTGATGCGCACCGCCATCGCGGCCCAGTAGGATTTGTGCAGCGCGCGGATTTGACGCAGGATGCCGTCGGTACGGTAGCGGATGCGCAGGAAACTGTCTTCGGGTTCGAAGTGAATGTCCGACGCATCGGCCTTCACTGCGTCGGTGAGCAGCGCATCAATGAGGCGCACGACCGGCTGGCTGTACTCGTCGAGCGCGTTGGCCAGCGAACGATAGTCGATCTCGCCGGTTTCGATCTCGTGCAGGATGCCGTCGATCGACAGCTCATGGCCGTAATACTGGTCAATGGCACGCGCGATGTCGGACTCGCCGGCCAGCAGCGTGTCAATTTCGATCTCGTGCGGCGCAATGCTGCGCAGCTTGTCGAGCGCGACCAGGTTGTTCGGATCGGAAATGGCGATCGTCAGGCGCCGGCTTTCGCGATCGTAGTCGAGCGGAATGGTGCGATGACGCCGTGCGATCTCCAACGGCACCATCTGCAATGCCGTGGCGTCGACGATGACGTGGGCGAGATCGACAGCGCGCTGACCGAGCGATTCGCCCAGCGCATCGCGCAGCGTCGCTTCTGATACGAAGCCGAGTTTGACCAGCAACTTGCCCAGCGGCTGGTTGGAGCGCATCTGCTCCAGCAGCACGATGCGCAGCTGGTCTTCGCTGATCAGACCCTGATTGATCAGGATCTGGCCGATCGGTCGGCGCTGCAGAGATTGCGGAGAGTTCATGGTGCGATGGCCGCCTGCAATTCGCGCAGACGCTGCTGGGCCTGTTCACGATTGAAGGCGCTTGGCTGGGCGACGGCCAGGCGCAATGCTTCCGTATAGTATTGCGCGGCCAGTCGGTTCTGGCGTAGCTGATCGAGGCTGACGGCCAGATTGAAGGCAATGTCCGGACTGCTGCTGTCGTTCTGGTAGGCGAGGAAATACGACTGCTGGGCATCGCGCCAGCGTTGATCCTGTGCATACAGATTGCCGAGGGCGAAGTGCAGCGGCGCAACGCCCGGCTGCTCGGCGATCAGCGCCTTGAGGCGGCTTTCGGCATTGCTGCCGCCAGCTCTGCCGCGCAGGCCTGCGAGTCCGGCATGAGCATAGGGGTCGCGCGGATCGGCTTCGAGAATCCTCAGGTAGTAATCTTCGGCGAGTCCGGGGTGCTGACGTTGCAGGGCGATGGCGGCCAGGCCGTACATGGCATCCACGCTTTTCGGATCGGCACCGAGCATGCGCTCGTAGGCTTGCTGTGCCTGGGCCAGATCCCCTTGCTGCAAGGCTGTATAGCCGCGCTCCAGCAAGGGATTGACGCGTGGCTGACTACGCGTGATGCGGACCGGATCGGGCGTTGCCGGTAGGCTGGCCGCCGGACGCGGTTGGCTGCGTTCGACAGGGTCGGCGGCAGGCGGGGCCTGTTCTGCAGCGACCAGCGGTTCAGTGGTCGGCAAGGGCGCAGCTACGGCGGGGCTGGGGGCCG
>DATMTO010000099.1:0-5990 GCA_035564055.1 Rhodocyclaceae bacterium
GATCTTGCCCGCACTGCTGCGCGCGAAGGCCCGCCCCTGCGCGTCGGCTATCGCGACGGCGAGCTGCTCGGGCTGGCGCCGCCAACGCAAGGCATCACCACGCTGGAGATCATGGGCATCCTTGATCGCTTCAAGCTGTCCGGCATCGCCGAAGGCAGCGCCGACTATTACCACCTGCTGGTGGAAGCGGTGAAACGCGCTTTCATCGAACGCGACCGCTACGTGGCCGATCCGGAGTTCGTCGACGTGCCGGTCAATCGCATGCTGTCCGCCGCCAATCTCGATCGACTCGCCGGGGATATCGACATGCAGAAGGCGATGCCCTGGCCGCAGCCCTTCAAGCACGGCGATACGGTCTATCTCGGTGCGGTTGATCAGTACGGCAATTGCGCCAGCGTGTTGCAGACCGTCTACTACGACTGGGGCAGCGGCGTGATGGTCGGCGACACCGGCATCCTGTGGCACAACCGCGGCGCCTCCTTCAAGCTCGACCCGCAACATCACAACTGCCTGCGCCCCGGCAAACGCCCCTTCCACACGCTCAATCCGGGCATGTACCTGAAGCAAGGCAAGCCGAACCTGCTCTACGGCACGCAAGGCGCAGACGGCCAGCCGCAGACGCTGTCGTGCGTGCTGACGCGCCTGATCGACTACCAGCTCGATCCGCTCACCGCGCTGTCAAAGCCGCGCTTCCTGCTCGGCCGCACCTTCTCGGACAGCAAGGACAGCCTCAAGCTGGAGGCCGATGCCGGCGCCGAGGTCTTCGCCGAACTGGCCCGACGCGGCCATGAAATGGCGCAGATTCCAGCGCAAAGTCAGCTGGCCGGGCACCCTGGCGCCATTCGCATCGACGCCAACGGCAGCATCAGCGGCGCCCACGATCCGCGCAGCGACGGCATCGCCCTGGGTCTTTAGGCATCTTTAGGCATCGTCAGGTCTGGCCAAGCGCCCGTACGCGGCGCTTGGCTTCGTACATCGCATGGTCGGCCTTGCCGAGCAGCATGGCGGCGGTGGTGCCGTCCTGCGGATAGAAGCTGGTGCCGATGCTGGCGCCGACATCGACGCTGACGTCCCCTTCCCTGACGGTGCAGGGAAATTGTCCGGCGATGCTGTCGATCACGCGCTGCGCCTCGGCTGCGGTGCCGGCGTTTTCCAGCAGCACTACGAACTCATCGCCACCGATGCGCGCCAGCGTGTCCTCATTACGCAGCTTGCCGGACAAGCGCCGCGCCACTTCGCGCAGCAGCTCGTCGCCGCGCGCGTGACCAAAGTGGTCATTGACCGCCTTGAAACGGTCGAGGTCGATGAACAGCACCGCGAACTGGCGATTGGCGCGTTGCGCCAGCTGAATGCTGTGTTCCAGGCGTGCCTGCAACAGACGGCTGTTGGCCTGCCCGGTCAGGGTGTCATGATGCGCAAAATACTCCATGCGCTGCTCCGACTCCTTGAGCTGGGTGATGTCGGAAAACAGGCAGATGTACTGCGTGACGGTGCCTTCCGAATTGAGCACCGCATTGACGCTCAGCCACTCGGCAAACAGCTCACCATTCTTGCGGCGGCACCACACCTCGCCCTGCCATGAGTGGTCCTTGATCACCTGCGCCCACAGGGTCTGGTAGAACTCGCTGGTATTGCCACCCTCCTGCAGGAAGAAGGGCGTGCGGCCGACGATTTCGCCGGCGCTGTAACCGGTGATGCGGCTGAAGGCCGGATTCACCAGTTGTACGCGCATCGACGTATCCGTGATCATCACGCCCTGCGCGGTATGTTCGACCACCTTGGCCGCAAGGGCTTCGCGCGCCAGTTCGTCGCGATGGCCACGCAATCCCGGCGTGGCCTCGCGCCACAGCTTCGGCAGACGCGACAGGCAGCGGCCGATCCGGTACAGCGCACTGCGATCATCTTCCACAGGCGCGTGATACTCGGCCAGCGGCAGCAAGGTCACCACTTTCCAGAAGTAATCCTTGCCAGTACGCGCGGTCTGGCTGGGCGAAAACAGGCGGGCGCTTCCCGAGCTGGTTTTATATCCATCCTGCAAAGGGTGCACGGTATCGAAGGTCCACATGCCTTCGTCGGTAACGAACTGGCCTTCATTCTCGGCCAGGATGCGCGCCCATACCGTCGGCTGCCGCGCCGCCAGTGAGAGGTCGGGCCGGTCGAGCATGAAACCCCAGGTGTCCTCCTGGTTAGCGCTATACAGCCAGTAGCCATCCGAGTTGAGCAGCCACAGACGGTGGTGGGTGTACGGCAGCGTCTGGACGATGCGCGCGAACAATGCGCTGCCGGAATAGTTGAGCATCAGGATGCCGTGGCGCCGCCCCTCGCGGTCGAACACCGGCGTGCCGAACCGCAGGGTCGGCTTGTGCGGCAGCTCGATATGCTCGCCTTCGACATTGAGGTCGAAGGGCGACATGTAAATTTCCTTCGGCCCCAGACGCAGGGTGTCCTGGAAGAAATAGCGCAGGCTGCGGTCCTGCAGGGCAGCGGACGGGACAGCGACCGGCCCGGCCGGGGCATAGTTGATGCGGATGCGCTCGCGGCCGTCTTCGTCGATCCAGCGGATCTTGTCGTAAGCCGCCTTGCTGCGCGAAAAGGCAATCCATTCTGCGGTCAGCGCGGCTTCGGCCTGCGGCGATCCTTCGTGGACCATGTTCAGCAACAACTGCTCCTGCGCCAGATACAGCAGGTCGCGCTGAACGCCTTGCAACTTCTGGTTGACGAGCGCGGTCAGCGAATCAAGGGCTGCCCGTTCGCTGGCCGTGTGCCGTGCGTGCGCAAGCGCGACATCGGTCGCATAGGCCATGCACACGATCGCGCACAGTGCCACGATCAACAAGACGAGCAAGAGAATCCAGACCAGGGGGGGCATCCATGCACTCTTTAAGGCAGTGGGTACGTCTCATGCTAGACCGCTCTTTATGCCGTGTAAATATCTGACGCCAAAAGCTAAGTCGTTTTACCGAACAATCTAGCGAGGGCCTGATTCAATAGCGGGCGCGGACATCCGAAGTTGAGGCGGACAAAGTGGGCGCACTCGGGCGCAAAATCCGCGCCCGACGACAGGGCCACGCCGGCGGCACGGCACCAGGCCTCGACGTCGGCGAAACCGTGCTGGCGGCAAAACTCGCCCGCATCGATCCAAGCGAGGTAGGTTGCCTCGACTGCGTGCATGCGCAGCCCCGGTGTTGCTGCCACGGCGTTTTCGACCAAGCGCGCGTTGCCGCGCAGATAGTCCAGCAACCCGGCCAGCCAGTCGTCGCAGGAATTCAGCGCGGCGATGGTTGCCGCCGTGCCCATCACGTTCGGATGCGGCACGATGCCGACCATGGCACGCCTGAAATGCGCGCGCAGGTCGGCGTCCGGAATCACCGCCCAGGCGGCGCCGAGGCCGGGAATGTTGTAGGTTTTCGACGGCGCCATCAGGGTGATGCTGCGGCGGGCTGCGTCTTCGCCGAGCATGGCGAAGGGCGTATGGCGGCGCTGCGGATCGAGGATCAGGTCGCAATGAATCTCGTCGGAGCAGACCACGAGATCGTGCTTCTGCGCGAGCCGTGCGATCTCGCGCAGCTCCTCGTCGCGCCAGGCGCGGCCGACCGGATTGTGCGGGTGGCAGAGCAGCCACAGCTTGCTGCCGCTGGCGGCAAGCCGGCGCTCCACCTCCGCAAAGTCCCATTGCCAGCCGGATGCAGTGTCGCGCAAGGCTGTCGTCACCAGCGCGCGCCCCTCGTTGGCGGGGGCACTCATGAAGGGCGGATACACCGGCGTGGCGGTGAATACACCGCCATCAACGGCCTTGCACGCGACATTCAGCGCCGACACCAGACCCGGCAGCCACACCAGCCATTCGGCTTCGATCTGCCAGCCGTAGCGACGCTGCACGTAATTCACCGCCGCCGCATTGAGCGCTTCGGTTTCCAGCCCATAGCCGAACACACCGTGATCGAGGCGCGCCTGCAGGGCGGCAATCACCGCCGGCGGTGCAGCGAAATCCATGTCCGCCACCCACAGCGGCAACACGTCCGCGCCGTAGCGTCCCCACTTCATGGAATCGCTGCTGCGTCGCTCCACGATCCGGTCCCAGGCGCTCGCCGCAGTTGTACTTGACGTATTTTCCATGAGCGCATGCTAACAGCGGTTTAAGCGACGATCTTTGCTTCGGTCACGAAATTGTCATATATTTCCATTATTCTGGAATTATCGAAATAAGGATTCCGCATGGAACTCAATAGCGCCGCCGACAGCCTTGCCGCCCTCGGCCACGACACCCGCCTCGCCATCTACCGCCTGCTGGTGCAGGCCGGCACGGAGGGGCTCAACGCGGGCGTCATCAGCGCACGCCTGGCGCTGGCGCCGGCCACCCTGTCTTTCCATCTGGCCCATCTGACGCGCACCGGCCTGGTCGCCAGCCGTCCTGATGGCCGTTTCATCTACTACAGCGCCGACTACGCACGCATGAACGAATTACTGGGCTTCCTCACCGCCAATTGCTGCGCCGGCGAGCCCTGCGTCACAGCCGCCCCCTGCTGCCTCGAAGGAGAACCCGCATGAAACGCATGCACATTCATCTGCGCGTCGCCGATCTCGCGCACAACATCCGCTTCTACTCCGCCCTCTTCGCCGCCGAACCGACGGTGATCAAGGACGACTACGCCAAGTGGATGCTCGACGACCCGCGTCTCAACTTCGCCATCTCGACGCGCACCGCAGAGACCGGTCTCGATCACCTCGGCTTCCAGGTCGATAGCGCCGAGGAGCTGCATGAGATGCAGCAGCGCCTGGCCGCCGCCGATCTGCCGATCGAGAGCCAGGCAGGCACGGCTTGCTGTTACGCGCGCTCAGACAAGCACTGGACCATCGATCCGCAGGGTGTGGCCTGGGAGAGCTATCACACGCTGGACAGCATCCCTACCTTCAACGAAACGAACGATGCCAGCGCCGAGAACAGTGCCTGCTGCGCGCCGGCAGCCCCCGTGGCCGTGCCGGTGAAAATTTCCATCAAGCCCAAGGCCGCCGCCAGCTGCGGCCCAGGCAGCGACTGCTGCTGAGCCACTATCTTCAGGGAGATTCCAATGAGCGACAAGACCTATAACGTGCTGTTCCTGTGCACCGGCAATTCGGCCCGCAGCGTGCTGGCCGAGACCATCCTCAATCACGTCGGCAAGGGCAGGTTCAAGGCGTATAGCGCCGGCAGCCATCCCAATGGCCAGGTCAATCCGTATGCGATCAAGTACCTGCAGCAGCAAGGCCTGCCGACCGAAGGGCTGCGCAGCAAGAGCTGGGACGAGTTCGCCGGTACGGGCGCACCACACTTCGACTTCATCATCACCGTCTGTGACAACGCCGCCGGCGAAGTGTGCCCGGTGTGGCCGGGCAAGCCGACTACCGGCCACTGGGGCATCGAAGACCCGGCCGCGGTCGAAGGCACTGACGCGGAAAAGCTGGCAGCGTTTTCGCACGCCTTCACCCTGATGAATCGCCGCATTTCCCTGCTCGTGAATCTGCCGGACGCCAAGCTGCAGGCGCAGGCAATCAAGCAGGAGCTCAACCAGATCGGCGCGCTGCGGGAACAGGGTCTGTAAACAATGAATCTGTTCGAACGCTACCTCACCGTCTGGGTGGGGTTGTGCATCGTGATCGGGATTGCGCTCGGGCAGAGCATGCCCGGCGTATTCCAGGGCATCGGCCGGCTCGAAGCGGCGCAGGTCAATCTGCCGGTCGGATTGCTGATCTGGGTCATGATCATTCCGATGCTGCTGAAGATCGACTTCAACTCGCTCCACCAGGTAAGGCAGCACTGGAAAGGCATCGGCGTCACACTGTTCATCAACTGGGCGGTCAAGCCCTTCTCGATGGCCCTGCTCGCGTGGATCTTCATCCGCCATGTCTTCGCCGGCCAGCTGCCGGCCGCACAGCTCGACAGTTATGTGGCCGGCCTGATTCTGCTCGCCGCCGCGCCCTGCACGGCCATGGTCTTCGTCTGGAGCCAGCTC
>DATMTO010000100.1:0-1932 GCA_035564055.1 Rhodocyclaceae bacterium
GTGGCGCGGTGGCGCTGGCGGCGGCCGTCTCCGCCGCAAACCAGTCGTCGCCGAACAGCTCGCAGGGGTGCTGGGCGCGCGCGGAGCCATTGCCACAGGCCAGATCATCGGCCGGGCAATAGCGGTCGCAGCCCCAGCAAATGCGCTCGGGATGGCTAGGATGGATAGGGAACTTCTTGGCCATGACTGCATGCTGCACCCGTCTGCCACGGCCGGGCCTTGATCCAGATCATGTAAATGTGGCATTTTTAATGCAAGAATTAGTCTGTGCCCATGATTCGCACCTGACCCGCGCCCCTGGAGGCCGCCATGAAGATTGCCGCCCGCATTTCCGCCCCGCTTGAAGAGCGACCGCTCGAACTGCTCTATGCCTGCCACGAGAAGGTGCGGCGCTTCACTACACTGGCGGTACGCCTGGCCGAGCACGTCGATGCACACGGTACCGATGCCGAGGCCCAGGAAGCGGCGACCGGCATCCTGCGCTATTTCGAGCAGGCCCTGCCGCTCCACCATATCGACGAAGAGGTCGACGTCTTCCCAGCCCTGCGCGGCCTCCACGATGTGCAGCTGGAGCGCAGCATCAACGCCCTAAGTGCCGAACACCTGCGGCTCGACACGCAATGGGAGGCGATTTCGCCGTGGCTGCGCCGGATTGCCGCCGCTGCTGCACCGGGCCAAACTCCGGCCGGATTGGCGGATTTCGCCGCGGCCTACGCCGCGCATACGGAACGCGAGGAGCGCGAAGTGTTCGCCGCCATCACGCGGCTGCCCGAAATTGTCGTCAATAGCATCGGGGCGCGCATGCGTGCGCGCCGGGGAGCCTGACATGCGCACCCTGACCGTAGCCCCGCCGCCGACCGCCTGGGAACGCATGGCGCAAGTGCCGCATCGGGCCTATTTCTGTGCCGGCGTGTGCGCCTTCCTCTTGCTGGCACTCTGGTGGAGCGTGGCGCTGCCCTTGCAGGGCGTCACCGCGCCGCCGGCGATGCTAGTGCACGGACTGATGATGCCGCTCGGCATTTTCCCGCCCTTCATGCTCGGCTTCGTGTTCACGGCCGGGCCGCGCTGGCTCGGCGTGCAGGCGCCCAAGGGGCATCTGCCACTGGCATTGGGGCAACTCATCGGCCTGCTGCTGATCCTGCTCGGCTTCCATCTCGGCGGCCACTGGCCGCTGCCGGGCCTGCTGCTGCTCTTCGTGGTCTGGTGGCGAGCGACCTGGCTGTGGTTTGACTGTATCGCCCGTGCATCGCAGGGTGATCATCGTCATGCGGAATACATTCTGACGGCGATGCTGACGGGTAACGTGGCCCTGCTCGTGGTCGGCGCCTGGGTGCTGTCCGGCGACGCAAGCCTGTGGCTGCTGGCGCGCAACCTGATCCTGTGGGGCTGGATCCTGCCCATCTTCATGGTCGTCGCGCATCGCATGATTCCCTTCTTCACCCAGTCGGTGATTCCGCAGCGCACGCTGTGGCGACCGATCGGCATGCTGCAGGGCTGGTTGCTCGCTTGCGCTGCGCTGATCGTCACATTGACGCTGGGCTGGTCGCAGCTCGCCGCGGCGATTGCCTTGCTGCAGGCGGCCGCCCTAGGCTATACCGCACTGCAATGGTCGGGCCGTCAGCTGCGCGGCGCCTGCGGCGGCAATCGCCTGCTGGCCATGCTGCATCTCTCGTTTGCCTGGCTGCCCATCGGCTTTCTACTGCTGGCACTTGAGCAGGGCGGCTACGCCGTCGGCAGCGCGGCCGTGCATGCCTTCGGCCTCGGCTTCTGCTCGACCATGCTGGTCGGCTTCGTCACCCGCGTGAGCCTCGGCCACAGCGGCCGCGCCTTGCGCCCGAGCAATCTGCACTGGACGCTTTATCTCGGCCTGCATGTCGCCGCAGTGCTGCGGGTCGGGCTGGCCATTGTCGGCGCTGCGCCGTGGGCGCTGCA
>DATMTO010000101.1:0-19969 GCA_035564055.1 Rhodocyclaceae bacterium
CCGCCGCTGCCGACCGCGCTGGCCGGTACGCGCGTGCTGGTGGCCGACACCAATCGCCGCCATCGCGCCCTGCTGGGCGAACAGCTCTCGGACTGGGGCATGCGGGTACGCGGCGTGGAGACCGTCGCCGGCCTTCTGGAAGAGCTGGAAAGCGCGGCGAAGAGTGGCCTGCCTATCCGCCTGGTTCTGGTCGATGCGGGTCTGCTTGATATCGACAGCCCCCACATCATCCGTCGCATGCGCGCCGTGCTGCCGCCGCCGGCAGTGATCGTCATGCAGCATGTGCATATGCGCCGGCGCAGCACCGACCCGGAACCCTATCCCGGCACCAGCACCCGCCTGCTCAAACCGCTCCTCACAGATGAATTACTCAACGGGCTGCTCAGCGCGCTCGGCGAACGCACCGCAGAGACCCGCGATCCGGCCGTCAGACGCGCGTCCAACGGCCTTACTCTCCGGTCACTCAAGATCCTGCTGGCAGAGGACAACCCAATCAACCAGACCCTGGCCCTGCGCATGCTGGAAAAACTCGGCCACCACGTGCATGTGGTCGCCAACGGTCAAGCGGCCATCGACGCCTGCGCCGAGCGCCATTACGATGCCATCCTGATGGACGTGCAGATGCCGGTCATGGGCGGCTTCGAGGCGACCGCCGCGATCCGCGCCCGCGAAGCCGGGGCCGGGGAGCACATCCCCATCATCGCCATGACCGCGCATGCCATGGCCGGCGACCGCGAACGCTGCCTGGCGGCAGGGATGGACGACTACGTATCGAAGCCCATACAATCAACCGTTCTTGATGCCGCGCTCGCCAATGTCATCGGCGTGTCTGATCAATCTCCGACCCACAGCGGGACCGATACCATGACCAGCTCCACCATCTTTGATCGCAATGCCCTGATAGACAGCCTCGGTGGCGACCTGGAGCTCTACGGCGAGATCGTGCGCCTATTTATTTCGCATTACCCGCATGAGCTGGAAAGCCTTCAGGGTGCCCTGGTAGAAGGCAATGTGGAAAAGCTGCATCGCATTGCGCACAGCCTCAAGGGCGCCATCAGCAACTTCGCCGCACCGCGCGCCACGGCGGCGGCACGCATGCTTGAACTGGCCCTCAAGAGCGGGACCATGGCCGACAACGCGGACGAACTGGTCGCCGAAACGGTCGCGGCGGTGCTGGAGCTCGGCGAGACCATGCGGGCCGACCTGGAGCTGAAGGTTTAACCGCCCTCCCAGCCCCCTTTCCCGGAAAGGAGGCTGGGGGATCGCTACTTCTGTATTAACTCGACCTTGTAGCCGTCGGGATCCTCAACGAAGGCAATCACGGTGCTGCCGTGCTTCATCGGGCCGGCTTCGCGCACGACCTTGCCGCCGTGCTGCCTGATTTCCTCGCAGGCCTTGTAGGCATCCGGAACGGCCAGCGCAATGTGGCCGTAGGCGGTGCCGAGCTCGTACGTGTCCACGCCCCAGTTGTAGGTCAGCTCGATGACGGCGCCGTCATCCTCGCTGCCGTAGCCGACGAAGGCGAGGGTGAACTTGCCGTCCGGATAGTCGTTGCGGCGCAGGACCTGCATGCCGAGCACCTCGGTATAGAACTTGATCGAGCGGTCGAGATCGCCGACACGCAGCATGGTGTGCAGAACGCGCATGGAATGCTCCTGAAATTGCGGCGCCGGAAAAATCGCGCCGGGGTGACTAGATGATGGGAATGCTGGCCGCGCGTTGCTTGAGTTCGTCGCGCGCCGCCTGCCAATCCGGATAGAGCTTCTCTACTTCCGACCAGAACGCCGGACTGTGGTTCATCTCGATCAGATGCGCCATTTCATGCGCCACCACGTAGTCGATCAGATACAGCGGCAGGTGGATCAGGCGCCAGTTGAGGCGGATACCGCCGCTGTGACTGCAGCTACCCCAGCGCGTGCGCGCGGACGACAGGCCTAGTTGCGGCACGGCACAGCCCATCAGAGCGGAGTAATGGGTCAGACGTTGTTCGAATACCTGATAGGCGCGGCGGTGCAGGCCGCGCCGCGCCAACACGTCGAGTTCGGTATCGGCGCGCGCTTCGAGAATCAGGGTATCGCCGAACCAGCGTACGCGGTTGCCGCCGGGCATGACTTCGATGGTCGCCTCGCCGTCGAGCAGCGGCAACTTCACGCCGGCACGTATGGCCAGCTGGCGTGGCGCCAGCGCAACCGCATATTCGTCCAGCTTCTCGACCACCCAGTCGGCGTGACTACGGATGAAGTCCTCCACGTCGCCGATACGCACCTGACGCGGCGCACCGACGCGCAAGCCGCGTTCGTCGATGGTCAACGTGAGGCGCTTGTTGCGGCCGTGGCGCAAGGTATAGCCGACGATGCGCGCGCCGAGTTGCACATGGCGTTCGCGCAGGGACGGCGTTTCCGGGTCCAGGCGGAACAGGTTGAGTTGCTCGTTCATCTGTTCTTTCATTGCTGCGACTGCTTGCTGCTATGGCGCTACTGTACCGGATTCCCGAACAGGTCGAGCATGGGTCGGGCCTGGGGCAGGGCGGCCACGACCGCACCGATGACCTGCTCGATGACGACGGGCGTCTGCCCGATCAGGCGCCAGTTGCAGCGCAGGCATTGCTCTTCGCCCTTGCTGTCGCTGCTTCGGGTATCGACTTCGACCCAGCTCGCGCGCGTGGCGAAGGACAGCACGCAGGGCAGCACCACAGTGCCATGGCGCGCCGCCTGGCGCATTGCAGTGTCGTTGAACCGCGCCAGTGCCTCGCGCTGTAGCCAGGCCTCGGCCGTGTCCTGAATCTGGCGCGGCAAGGCCTCGGGCGGAAGCGGCAGATGCAGGGTGCCTTCGCGCAGTTCCGCCTCACGGCATTCGCGCGCGAGATGCACGGTGATTTCTACGCCGAGATAGGGCAGGCGTGCGCCTTCACACCAGCGCATGGCAACGCTGGGAGGTGCGCTTTCAAGCTTGAGGCTGAGTTGCGGGTTTCTGGCCTTCATACAAATACGGGCTGATGCGACGCATCTCGCCTTCTATCCATGCCTCGGCACGGTTGTTAACTTCGTCGGCACTCAGGCCTGCGGTTTCGATCACGGGACCGATGCTCACGGTGACCTTGCCCGGTTCCTTGAGGAAAGCATTCTTGCCCCAGAACTCGCCGGAGTTCAACGCCACCGGCAGCACCGCGGCACCGGCCTCGGTCGCCAGATAGGCGCCGCCGATTTTGTAACGGCGCTGGGTACCCGGTGCGGCGCGCGTGCCTTCGGGGAAGATGGCGATGGAGTAGCCCTGCTGCAAGCGCAGCTTGCCTTGATCGAGCAGGCTCTTCATGGCTTCCTTGCCGGCGCTGCGGTCGATCGAGATCGACGGCGTCACCGCCAGTGCCCAGCCGAAGAAGGGAATCAGCTTGAGCTCCTTCTTCCAGACAAAAAGAATGCTCGGGAAAATTTCCTGCAAGGCCAGCGTCTCCCAGGCCGACTGATGCTTGCACAGCACCACGGCCGGACGATCTTGCGGAATGTTCTCCGCGCCACGCAGCTCGTACTTGATGCCGAGCAGATGCTTGACCAGGAAATTGGTGAAGGCCACCCAAGGCGCCACACTCATGCGTCGCCAGCGATGCGGCATCCAGAAACAGAGAAGGATCTGCAGCGTGGTGAAAACCGGGGTGACGACAAGCAGGATGGCGAAGAACAGCAGGGAACGCAGATAGCTCATGCGGAGAAGCTCTCCGCAACCGCCGCCAAGGTGGCAAAGATCTTGGTGTGCTTGGGCAGAGCCGGATCAGCCTGGGTTTTCTTGCCCTTGCCGGTGAGCACCAGAATCGGCTGGGCGCCGACAGCCACGGCTGCCTGCAGGTCGCGCAGCGCATCACCCACCACCGGAATGCCTTCCGTATCGGTATTGAAGCGGCTGGCGATGTCCAGGAGCATGCCGGCCTTGGGCTTGCGGCATTCGCAGTTATCGCTGTTGGTGTGCGGACAGAAAAATACCGCGTCGATACGCCCACCGGCGTGCGCCACGGCCTTGCTCATCTTGTCGTGAATCACGTTGAGCGTGTCCATGTCGAACAGGCCGCGGCCGACGCCCGACTGGTTGGTGGCCACCACGATGTGATAGCCAAGCTGGGTCAGGCGCGCGATCGCTTCCAGGCTGCCGGGGATCGGCTTCCATTCGTCCGGCGACTTGATGAACTCGTCGGAGTCGTAGTTGATGACGCCGTCGCGGTCGAGAACGATAAGCTTCATTGAACGTCCTTCAGGCTATGTCCGTCAGCCACTCCCACGGAGGGCCGACGAACGAAGTGGGCGGGGGCAATCATTGGGCGAGCTTCGAAAGATCGGCAACACGGTTCATGGCCTGATGCAGCGTAGCCAGCAAGCCGAGCCGGTTCTTGCGCAGCGCCGCATCTTCGGCATTGACCATGACGCCGTCGAAGAAGGCATCCACCGGGTCTTTCAGCGCCGCCAGCGCCTGCAGCGAAGCGGTGTAATCGCCACGTTCGAAGGCGGCATCGGCCTGCGGCTTGGCGGCGGCCAGCGCGCTGTTAAGGGCAGCTTCGGCCGTCTCCTTGAGCAAGGCGGTATCGACCTTGGCGGCGACTTCGCCTTCGACCTTCTTGAGGATGTTGCCGACACGCTTGTTGGCGGCGGCCAGTGCCGGCGCCTCGGACAGCGCAGCGAAAGCGCGTACGGCGGCGAGGCGCTTGGCGACATCGCCGAGGCGTTGCGGACGCAGCGACAGCACCGCATCGACTTCCTGGGCGCTGTAGCCCTGCTCACGCAACAGGCCAGCCAAACGCTCGTACATGAAGGTCGCGACCTGTTCGGCCACGTCATTGCCGAAACCGCGTACGCCGCAGGCGATGAACAGCAGTTGGTCGAGATGCAGCGGCAGGTCGCGTTCCATCAGGATGCGGATCACGCCGAGCGCATGCCGACGCAGGGCGAACGGATCCTTGTCGCCGGTCGGAATCTGGCCGATGCCGAACAGGCCGACGAGCGTTTCCAGCTTGTCGGCCAGCGCCACGCAAATGCCGACCGGATTGCGCGGCAGCTCATCGCCGGCGAAGCGCGGCTTGTAGTGATCCTCAATGGCGTCGGCGACCTCAACCGACAGACCGTCATGCAGCGCGTAGTAGCGGCCCATGATGCCTTGCAGTTCGGGGAACTCGCCGACCATGTCGGTGAGCAGATCGGCCTTGGCCAGCAACGCCGCCTGATCGGCAGCGGCTTCCAGTTCAGCCCCGCCGAGCACGGCGGCGATGGCGGCGGCAATGCCGCGCACCTTCTGCGTACGCTCGCCCTGGGTACCGAGCTTGTTGTGATAAACGACCTTGCCCAGACCTTCAACGCGCGTTTCGAGCTTCTTCTTGCGATCCTGATCGAAGAAGAACTTGGCGTCGGCGAGGCGCGGACGCACCACGCGCTCATTGCCTTCGATCACGCGGCTGGCGTCGGCCGGCCGGATATTGGAGACGATGAGAAATTTATTGCTGAGCTTGCCCGCGGTATCCAGCAGCGGGAAATATTTCTGGTTCGCCTTCATCGTCAGGATCAGGCATTCCTGCGGCACTTCCAGGAAGGCTTCCTCGAACTGGCCGATCAGCACATTCGGGCGTTCGACCAAACCAGTCACTTCGTCGAGCAGGGCTTCGTCTTCGATCGGCTTCAGATTTACGCCGGCCGCCGCAGCGGCGAGCTGGCGCGCGATCTCGGCACGACGCTCGGCATACGAAGCAATCACGGCGCCGTCGGCCGCAAGCTGTTGCGCATAGCTGTCGGCGTCCTTGATCACGACCGGATCGACGCTGGCTTCGAAACGGTGGCCGTGCGTTGCATTGCCGGCCTTGAGGCCGAGCACGGAGACGTTAACGACTTCATTACCGTGCAAGGCGACCAGGCCGTGCGCCGGGCGCACAAAGTTCACCGTGTCCCAACCGTCGGCCAGCTGATACGTCATGACCTTCGGAATCGGCAGCTTGGCCAGCGTCTCTTCCAGTGCCTTCTGCAGACCGTCAGCCAGGGTCGCGCCCTTGGCGACGCTGTTGAAGAACAGGACTTCGGCCTTGCCGTCGGATTCGCGCTTCAAGCCGACGACAGCGGACTCATCCGCACCGAGCGCAGCGAGTTTTTTGAGGAGCGCAGGCGTAGCCTTGCCAGCCGCGTCGAGGCCGACGGCCACCGGCATCAGCTTCTGCGCGATCGGCTTGTCAGCCGCTTGTGCGGCAACGACGGTGATGTGCACACCGAGGCGGCGGGGTGATGCAAAGCCAGTCAGCCTGCTGTCGGCGGCCAACAAGCCTTGCGCCTTGAGCGCGGCTTCGAGCGTGGTGGCAAAGGCTTCGCCGATTTTCTTCAGCGCCTTGGGCGGCAGCTCTTCAACGAAGAGTTCGAGGAGGAGATTCTTGGTCGTCATTTTAGGCGGCGTCCTTCTCGAGTTGAGCAAGGACTTCAGCGGCGTGTTCTGGCTTGGCCATGGGGAAGCCGAGCCGGGCGCGGCTGTCGAGATAGCTCTTGGCCACGCTGCGGGCGAGGTTGCGAATGCGGCCGATATAGGCGGCGCGCTCGGTCACCGAGATGGCGCCGCGTGCATCCAGCAGATTGAAGGTATGCGCGGCCTTGAGCACTTGCTCGTAGGCGGGCAGCGCCAGCTTGGCTTCCATCAGGTGCAGCGCCTGCTTTTCGTGTGCACCGAAGGCGGTGAACAGGAAGTCGGCATCGCTGTGCTCGAAGTTGTAGGTCGACTGCTCGATCTCGTTCTGCTTGTACACATCGCCATACGACAGACCATCGGTCCAGCGCAGGTCGTAGACGTTATCCACGCCCTGCAGGTACATGGCGAGGCGTTCGAGACCATAGGTGATCTCGCCGGTGATGGGCTTGCAGTTGATGCCGCCGACCTGCTGGAAGTAGGTGAACTGCGTCACTTCCATGCCGTTCAGCCACACCTCCCAGCCCAGACCCCAGGCGCCGAGCGTGGGGTTTTCCCAGTCGTCCTCAACGAAGCGGATATCGTTCTGCTTGAGGTCGAAACCGAGCGCTTCGAGCGAACCGAGATAGAGCTCAAGAATGTTGGCGGGCGCCGGCTTCAGCACCACCTGGAATTGGTAGTAGTGCTGCAGGCGATTCGGATTTTCGCCATAGCGGCCGTCCTTGGTGCGGCGCGAAGGCTGCACATAGGCGGCCTTCCACGGCTCGGGGCCGATGGCGCGCAGGAAGATGACGGTGTGGCTGGTGCCGGCACCGACTTCCATGTCGTAGGGCTGGAGCAGGGCGCAGCCTTGCTGACTCCAGTAGTGCTGTAAACGCAGGATGATTTCTTGGAATGATGGCGCGGCCATGGTGATGCCTGAAATTCGCAAAAGCGAGATTTTACAGGGTTTTGCATGCGGTCCGAAGCGCATTGAACACGGTGGGCGTTTTCATCCAGCGTGATTTATTTTGACGAAAATATGCAAACCCATTGAAACTGTCCGCAAACTTGCAGGTCTGCATATGGCCTGTCGTGCCATCTCAACCCACGCGAATCCATGCCTCACCACACTCCCCTGATCGCCACCATCGTCGGTGCCATCGTCATCGCTTTTGTCTTCGGCGCGCTCGCCCAGCGCATGCGCCTGCCGCCGCTGATCGGCTATCTGCTGGCCGGCGTTGCGGTCGGCCCCTTCACGCCGGGCTTCGTCGCCGATCAGGGCCTGGCCGGCGAACTTGCCGAACTCGGCGTGATCCTGCTGATGTTCGGTGTCGGCCTGCACTTCTCGATGAAAGATCTGCTCGCGGTCAAGAACATCGCCATTCCCGGTGCGCTGGTGCAAATTGCGGCGGCCACCATGCTCGGTCTCGGTCTGACGCAATTGATGGGCTGGTCGCTCGGCGGCGGGCTGGTGTTCGGCCTGGCGCTCTCGGTGGCCAGTACGGTGGTGCTGTTGCAGGCGCTGCAAGACCGCCACCTGCTCGATACGCGCGAGGGCCACATCGCCGTGGGCTGGCTGATCGTCGAGGACCTCGCCATGGTGCTGACCCTGGTGCTGATCCCCGCGCTGGCCGGCATGCTCGGCGGCAACGCCGGCGGCGCCGAACCGCAGGGCGGCGATCTGACCACGGCGCTGCTGCTCACCGTCGGCAAGGTCGTCGCCTTCGTCGGCGTCATGCTCATCTTCGGACGGCGTTTCATTCCCTGGCTGCTCGGCTGGGTGGCGAAAAGTGGCTCCAAGGAATTGTTCCGCCTGTGCGTGCTCGCCATTACGCTCGGCTTCGCCTACGGTTCGGCCATCGTCTTCGACGTGTCCTTCGCGCTCGGCGCCTTCTTCGCCGGCATGATCCTGTCGGAGTCCGAACTCAGTCATCGCGCGGCCGAGGAAACCTTGCCGCTGCGCGACGCCTTCTCGGTGCTTTTCTTCGTCGCCGCCGGCATGCTGTTCGATCCTTCCATCGTGCTGCGCGAGCCGCTCGCGGTTCTCGCCACGGTGGCCACCATCATCCTCGGCAAATCGCTCGCTGCCTTCCTGATCGTGCTGGCGTTCCGCCATCCGCTCAAGACCGCCCTGACTGTCGCCGCCAGCCTCGCTCAGATCGGCGAGTTCTCCTTCATCCTGGCCAACGTCGGCCTGCAGATGGAGCTGCTGCCCAAGGTCGGCAAGGATCTGATCCTGGCCGGCGCGATCATCTCCATCATCGTCAACCCCTTCGTCTTCGCGCCGATCAAGCCCCTGACCCGCTGGCTCGAACATCGCTTCCCGAGGCTCGCCGCCAGCAAGACGGCAGCAGCCGAGGGCAGCGCGCTACTGACGCCCACGACGCTCAAGGATCACGTCGTCATCGTCGGCTACGGCCGCGTCGGCTCGCTGGTCGCCGAAGGCCTGGCCGCCAGTGCGGTGCCCTACGCGGTCATCGAGGACGATGACAAGGTGGTGCAGTCGCTGTACGAACAAGGCATCGACGCCTACTTCAGCGACGGCGTCTCGCGCAAGGCACTCGAACGTGCCAATGTCATGGATGCGAAGTGCCTGTTGCTGACGATTCCGAATGTCTTTGAATCAGCCAAGATGGTGGAGCTCGCCCACAAGATGAATCCGCAGCTGCGTATCGTCGCGCGCGCCTATTCGGACGCCGAAGCGCAACACTTGCTCGATGTCGGCGCGACCCACGCCATCACGGGCGAACGCGAGATCGCCATCGGCATGGCGACCTGGCTGGTCGATCACAGCCACCCGGGCGCCGTGCATCCGGCCTGAACGCGACATCGGGTTTGACAAACCCTCAGATGAGAACTATTATCAACTGCTCCATGCGCCCGGAACACACCCCGGACGCATGAACTCAGTGCCGCGGCATGACCGATTGCCCGCGGCCTCATAGCCAGCTACCCACGCCTTTTCTCCGTCAGGTCGGCAGCCAGCCACACACGGTTTTCCTCTTTGGAGGATTTCGTGTGCCGCTCGCACCGGCCGCGCATCCTGCCGTCACGTCTGTCACCAGACCCGGCATCTGCTGCGTCTCCACGCCATAGCGGCACGCCCGACCAACCCGGGCTTCGCCCGGACAAGACAGGAAA
This sequence comes from Rhodocyclaceae bacterium, assembly GCA_035564055.1. Taxonomy (GTDB): domain Bacteria; phylum Pseudomonadota; class Gammaproteobacteria; order Burkholderiales; family Rhodocyclaceae. The sequence goes on from DATMTO010000101.1 coordinate 9,538, forward strand.
TGGCCAGAGATGTTCAGCAGCATTCACTTCAAGAGGCAATGTGAGCGGCGCAGCCACGCACCGTTCGCTCGAATCAACCGTATCGCAGTCGCCGTCGCCAGCGCCTGGCTCGCCATGTCTGCACAGGCACAGACTGCGGTGACGCTGCCGGAAGTCGCCGTGACGGCAGCACCCGTCGCCGACGACGAGTTCATCAGCCAGGGTCGCCAGGCCTCGGTCGGGAAGAACCGCGCCAGCATCCAGGACACGCCGTTCTCGATCAGCGTCATCGACGCCAAGCAGGCCGCCGAGACCGGCGCCACCAATATCGAAAGTGCCCTGCTGTATTCGGCTGGCGTCTATGCTGGCCGCTACGGTTTCGATACGCGCGGCGACTGGGCCGCGATTCGCGGCTTGTCGCCGTCCGCCTATGTCGATGGCCTGCGCGGCATCTACGGTTACTACAACAACGTGCGTCCCGAGTTCTACACGCTGGAGCGCGTCGAAGTGCTGAAAGGCCCGTCCTCCGTGCTGTACGGCCAGGCCGAGCTGGGCGGCATCATCAACGCCGTCTCCAAGCTACCGAAGAGCACGCCGTCGCGCGAAGTGGAAGTGCAGATCGGCTCGCACAATCGCAAGCAGGTGGGAATCGACTTCACCGGTCCGGCCAATGAAGACGGCACGCTGCTGTACCGTCTGGTGGCGCTGAAGCGCGACAGCGATACCCAGGTTGATTACGTGAACGACGACGCCGTCGTGCTGATGCCGTCGCTGACCTGGCGACCGGACGCGGACACCAGCGTCACCGTGATGTACACCTATCAGAAGAACGAAAGCAAGGTATCGTCACAGTTCCTGCCGATGCAGGGCACGCTGGTATCGGGATCGCAGGGCTTCATTCCCAGCAGCCGCTTTGCCGGCGAGCCGAGCTGGGATCGCTACGACACGAAGAAGAATGAATTGACGCTGCTCGGCGAACACCGGCTCAACGAGACCTGGAACGTCAAGGCCAATTTGCGCAAGACCAATTCCTCCAGCGTCACCAAGGAAATCTACGCACGGGTCGGATCGGTGCCGGATGCGGCCGGCAACATGCAGCGCACCATCAGCGCCGCCGACCGCAGCACTGACGTGTGGGCAGCCGACGTCCGTCTCGAAGGCGATCTGCGCCTCGGTCCGACACGCCATCGCGTCACTGCCGGCCTCGATTACCAGAACGCATTGTGGACCGAGGACAACTACATCTCGGCCACACTCCCCGGCACCTTTAACGTCTACAACCCGGTCTACGGCACGATTAATCCGAACAGCTACGTCGGCGTCGATCGCCCCGACAACAAGATCATTCAGACCGGCGTCTATCTGATGGATCACATGGAATGGGGGCCGTGGGTGCTGTCCGGCGCAGTGCGGCGCGACCAGGCCGACAACCAGACGATCACGCCGGGTGCCGGCACCAGCAGCGTGAAGAACGGTGCCACCACCGGCCAGCTCGGCCTGATGTATCGCTTCGCCAACGGCATCTCGCCCTACGTCAGCACCTCGGAGGCCTTTGTGCCCAACCTCGGTACCGACGGCGCCGGCGGCTATCTCAAGCCGACCACCGGCTCGCAGGACGAGGTCGGCATCAAGTATCTGGCACCGTCCGGCAATACCTCGATTGCCCTGGCCAGCTTCAACATCAAGCAGAAGAACCGCGTCGTGGCGGGCGCCACGCCCGGCGGCCAGGAGCAGGTCGGCTCGGTCATCGACGGCTGGGAAATCGAAGCGCGGCATCGTATGGGCCGGCTCGAACTGCTCGGCAACTACACCGATCTGAGCGCCCTCAACGACGCTACCCGGACGCGCCTCAGTTCGGTCGCCGAGCGGACTGCCTCCGCCTGGGCCCAGTACCACTTCACCGGCGGCTGGCGTGCCGGCGTCGGCAGTCGCTACATCGGCGACGTCACCGGCGCCAGCGGCGTACCCGTCGCGCCCTCGGTCACGCTTTACGACGCCATGGTGGGTTACAGCATCGGACAGTGGGACTTCCGCCTCAACATGCAGAACATCGGCGACAAGGAATATGTGTCCTGGTGTCGCGGTCTCAATCAGGACTGCGGCTACGGCTCGCGCCGCAACGTCCTGCTGACCGCCAACTTCAAGTTCTGAGCAAGTCCGCTGCGCAGACACTAATTTCGATCAAGGAAACTCACATGCAACACACTGCTTCCAAACACGCGCGCTATTTGCTGCCGGGCCTGCTACTCGGCTTGCTTCTCGGCACCGCCAATGCGCACCAAATCTGGCTGGAGCCGGAGGGCACGCGCCTCAATCTGCACTTCGGCGAATATCACGAAAACCTGAAGGAAACCTCGCCCGGCCTGCTTGATCGGGTGCCGGCACCGGCGGTGCTGGTCCTGCAAGACGGCACGGCCAAAACGGCGGCGGCCGTCAAGGGCAAGGAAGGCTATGCCCTGGATACCGCTGCGGGCAGCCAGCGTCATGTCGTCGCTGAGGTGCGCAATTATCCGGTGCGCGAACTCAAGCAAGGCGAGACCATCACGCGCAGCAAGTGGATCGCAGCGGCCCGTTTCGCGCCGGACGCCAGCGCCCAGTCGGCGCGCAACCTGCTCGACATCGTGCCGAACGGTGCGCCCGGCAAGTTCCGCGTCTTCTTCCGCGGACAGCCGCTGGCCAAAGTCAAAGTGGAGATGGTCGCGCCCAACGGTTGGCGCAAGGAAGCCAGCAGCAACGCCGACGGCGAATTCGAACTGCAACCGCTCTGGCGCGGCGTCTATGTCCTGGAAGCTGCGCACAAAGAAGTGGTGGCAGGCGAAGTCGACGGCGAGAAGTACGATGCAGCCAGCTTCACCTCCTCGCTCACCATCGTGAATACAAACGGCCCGGCCACCGAACGTCCTGCCGCAGCAACACCACACCAGATGAAGTAAGGTAGCGCCCTCGTCGCGAGTCCGCAGTCGGCGACGGCTGCGGCTTTTTCTTTTCCCGTACTGCGCAATTTCATGAGTCGTTATCACCTTGGCCGCGGCGCCGTCATCGGCCGCACCCTGATCGCCGTTGTCGGCGGCTATGCACTGGCGCTGGCCGGCAGCGTCGGCATCGCGGTGCTGTTGTGCCGTCTCGCCGGCGTGGATCGTGCCGACGCTTTCGTCGGCGCAGCCATGCTCGCTTTCCTGCTGTGGGCGCTGGCCGCCATCGTCGCCTTCGCTGCACGCAGTACCTGGCGCGCGTTGGGCTGGGTACTCGGCGCGGCCCTACTGCTCGCGCTCATCGGTTGGAGCGGCGCACCGCTACCGCCGCCGGCGGCATGAGGTAGGTGACCATGAGCAAAACTCAGCCGTCCTTGCGTCACGCCATGGACTATCTGCACACCTGGCTTGGCGTGCTGTTTTCGGCCTTGCTGTTCCTGGTCTTTTTCATGGGCTCGCTGTCGGTTTTCGATCGCGAGATCGACCGCTGGATGATGCCGGCGACCCGTATCGCCGCACCCCAGGAGGTTTCCTTCGACCGGCAGATCCGGCCGCATCTGGAAGCGCTGGCCGGCAACGCCACGCAGTGGTTTGCGATGTATCCGAACGAACGCGAAGCCACCGCGCGCATCGGCTGGCGCGAGGGCAAGGCATTCGTCTGGCGCCACATTGATATAGACCGCAACGTCGTGCTGCCCGAAGTCGGCACCTGGGGCGGCAGCGGCTTCTTCTTTCCCTTTCACTACAGCTTTCATATCAAGTGGAAGGACGTCGGCTTCTGGCTGCTGGCGCTGGTCGGCACCGGCATGCTGGTGCTGCTGATTTCCGGCGTGATCGTGCACAAGAAGATCTTCGCCGACCTGTTTCTGTTTCGCCGCGGCAAGGCCGCACAGCGCATGACGCTGGACATACACAATATCTGCGGCGTCTTCATCCTGCCGTTCCACTTCCTGATTGCCTGGTCGGGGCTGATCATCTTCCTGTTCACCTATTTCCTGCCGGCGATTCCGCTGCTCTACGGTGCAGACATGCCCAAGGCACGCCAGGAGGCGTTCAATATCGTGGCCCGGCCGGCGGCCAAGGAAGCCGGGCAGCTGGCCAGTGTCGACGCAATGGTCGCCGAGGCCCAGGCACGCTGGGGCGGCGGCCATGTCCGCAATGTCTCGATCGCCAATCCGCACGATCGCAATGCCCTGGTACAGGTGCTGCGCCAGCCGGACGACCGGGTCGGTTACGAGACCATGACTGTGTACTTCGACGGCGATAGCGGCACAGTCATGGGCCAGCAGGGTATGTCGACGACGCTGCGCGTACAGCGCTTCTTCGCCGGGCTGCACATGATTCCGTTTTCGCACTGGGGCCTGCGCTGGTTGTATTTCATCATGGGCCTCGGCGGCTGCGTGCTGATCGCCAGCGGCATGCTGCTATGGGTTGAAAAGCGCAGAGCGCGGCATATCCGGGAAGGACGCCACGGCTATCGCGTCGTCGATGCCGTCGCCTGCGCCGGCAGTCTGGGTACGCTGGCCGCTACGCTGGCGATGCTGGTGGCCAATCGCCTGTTGCCGCTCGGCCTGACCGAACGGCCGAGCCGCGAGGCCGCAGTGTTCTTCGTCGTGTGGGCGCTGATGATGCTGCACGCAACCTGGCGCGGTGGTCAGCCGCTGATGCGCAAGCACTGGGAGGAACAGGCCTGGCTGGTTGCGGTCCTGGCCGCCACGGCCGTCGTCCTGAATGCGGTGACGACCGGCGATCATCTGCTGCTGACGCTGTGGACACGACAATGGGATATTGCCGGCATGGATGGCGTGCTGCTGATCACCGCAGCGATAGCCGCGGCTTGTGCGCGGCGCCTGCATGCACGACGCACGCAAGTGCCGATGCCGGCATCGGCAACCGTGGGGGCGACGTCATGAGTGTCGGCGCTTATCTTGCCGCGCTGCTGGCCGCCTGGGGCGGCATGGGTTTATTCTGCCTGCGCGCCGACAGCGTACGCAGCCGCTACGGCTGGGGGCGCTACGCTGCCCCTGAAAAGCGCCGCCAGGCCGTGGTCGCGAGCGCTTTGTGTCTGATCTCGCTTGGCTTGACGCTGGCGGCGACACACCTCGCCTTCGCCATCATTCTGTGTCTGGTACAGCTCGGCCTGATCGGCATCGCCATTGCACTATTGCTGCCCTATTGCAGCCGCTGGCTGCCAGTATCGTTTCAGTACGCGGGCGGCAGCGCACTCCTCGCGGCAGTGCTGCTGACGCTACTTAACTAACGGCGCCGCAGCTGGCGCCAGGCCAGGGCAAGTATCGACAACACGAGCAGAAGAATGCCGCTGTTGCCGATGCGCATATACGGCGTTCGCCCCGTATAGCCCTGCGCTTCGACAGTCAGGGCGTCGCGCGTAAAGGCGGGCAGCGCCGCAGCGACCGTACCGTCCGGATTGACGGCCGCCGTCATGCCGGTGTTGGTGGCGCGCAGCATCATGCGCCCGGTTTCCATGGCGCGCATCCGGGAAATCTGCAGGTGTTGCGGTTGTGCCAGCGAATGGCCGAACCAGGCGGTGTTGGAAAGATTGATGAGCACGCTGGCCTGCACTGCATTGATGATCAGCTCTTCACCGAACAGGTCTTCGTAGCAAATGTTGGGCATGATCTGCTGCCCGTCGAAGACGAGCGCCTCCTGGCGCTGCTGACCGGCGGTGAAGTTCGACATCGGGATGCGCATCAGATCGAGAAACCACTGGAATCCTGCCGGCACGAACTCACCGAAGGGCACAAGATGGTGCTTGAGATAAGCACTGCCCTGCAATTGCGGCGTCAGCATCACCGCGCCGTTGGCATAATCGCGCTCGCCAATGCCGACCGCGGCGCCGAGCAGCATGTGGCGATCAGAGCCGAGCAGGCGCTGCAGATAGTCCCGGGGAATGTCGTTAAGCATCAAGGGAATCGCGGTCTCAGGCAGGACCATCAGCTGCGCCGGATGCGTGTGCGCAAGCTCGGCATAGGTGTCGAGCGAGAGATTAAGGCGCTGCGGGTCCCACTTCAGACTCTGCGGCACATTACCCTGCAGGAGACTGACGCTGAACGGCTGACCCAGCGTCTCGGTCCAATGGATAGTGCGCAGGCCGGCACCGACAAGCAGAGCAACCACGCACAGCGCTATCGGCATAACGGCAAGGCGGCGTAACCGCCAGAGCTGCGCCAGCGCTGCCGCAATCAAGGCCGCAACGAAGCCAACGCCGTAGACGCCGAGCACCGGCGCATAGCCGGCCAACGGACTCGGCGGCGTGTGCGCATAGCCAATCGCGAGCCAGGGAAACCCGGTTGCAACGGTGCCGCGCAACCACTCGCCTAGGCTCCAGGCTGCGGCCATTACGAACATCGGCGCTACGGCGTCGCTGCGCAGACGCGCGCTCAGCCAACCGGATAAAGCCGGATAGAGCGCCAGATAGAGTGCAAAGGCCAGGGCCATCAATGCGGCAATCGGCGCCGGCATGCCCCCGACGTCATGCATGCTCACATAGACCCAGGAAACCCCGGCAAGAAAGCAGCCCAGTCCCCAGGCGAAACCCTGCCAAGCCGCTTCACGCGGCGCGGCGGTTTGCCAGTGGAAGAAGAGGACCGCCAGCGAAATAAAGCTGAGCGGCCACCATTCAAGCGGCGCAAAGGCGGCGACATGCAGCGCACCCGCGAGGAACAATACCAACGGTCGCAACAGCTGCTTCACTGAAGCGCCCGGCGCACTCATGCGTCGGCCAGATCCTTGTCGGCCAGCGGCAGGGTGCGCTGTCGGTCGATCAGCAGCGTATGTACGCGGCGGCTGTCGGCACGCAGGATGGAGATGCGCAAATCCTTGTGGAAGATCACTTCGCCACGCTTGGGCAGGCGGCCCAGCTCGTGAATGACGAAGCCGCCGACAGTGTCGAAATCATCGTTGGCGAGCTCAGTGCCGAAAGCCGTGTTGAAGTCCTCGATCTCGGTGGTCGCCTTGACGCGATAGCGGCCGGTATTGTCGAGCACGATATTGCCGGCGGTCTCGTCGAAGTCGTATTCGTCCTCGATATCACCGACGATCTGCTCCAGCACATCCTCGATAGTTACCAGGCCGGACACGCCGCCGTATTCATCGACCACCACGGCCATGTGGTTGTGGCTGGCGCGGAATTCGCGCAGCAGAACATTGAGACGCTTGGATTCGGGAATGAAGATGGCCGGGCGTAGCGTGCCGCGCAGGTCGAAATCGCGGCCAACGAAGCAGTTGAGCAGGTCCTTGGCCAGCAGGATGCCGATCACATCGTCCTTGTGCTCGTCGATGGCGGGGAAGCGGGAGTGCGTCGCCTCGATCACGAATGCGGCGATTTTTTCGGGATCGTCGTTGATGTCGACGACGTCCATTTGTGCGCGCGGCACCATGATGTCGCGCACCTGCATGTCGGAGACGGCAAGCGCGCCTTCGATGATAGACAGCGCATCGGCATCGAGCAGATTGCGCTCGAAGGCACCGTGCAGAAGGCTGAGGAGTTGTTCGCGGTCTTCGGGCTCGCGCATGAGCAGCGAGGAAAGACGTTCGAGAAGATTCGGCTTACTAGGGGATGGGTCCATTTCGTTTGCGGAGCAGGCTTGGTGCGATGGCACTACGCCTGCGATTCGCGTTCACTCAGATAAGGGTCGGGATAGCCCAGTGCGGCAAGAATTCTGCGCTCGCGGGCCTCCATGATTTCGGCATCGTCATCACCGGTTTCGTGGTCATAGCCCTGCAGGTGCAGCATACCATGCACGATCAGGTGGGCGAAGTGCGCATCGACCGGCTTCTTCTGCTCCACGGCCTCCTTCAGCACCACCGGCAGGCACAGCACCAGGTCGCCGGCCATCTGCGGATTCGGCACATACGGGAAGGACAGCACGTTGGTCGCATAGTCCTTTTGACGATACTCGCGATTGAGCATCTGTCCTTCGTCGGCGTCGACGAAACGTACGGTGACTTCGGCGCTGTCGCCTTCTAGCGCCTTCTTCACCCAGCGGCGCACCTGCGCTCGCGAGGGTAGGGCATCATCGTTACAGGCGTATTGCACGCTCAGCGAGAGGGTCTGCGCAGCGGGTTTCGCTACGGCTTTTTTTGCAGTCGCCATCTATTTCTTGGCTTCGTTCTTTTCGTAAGCGGCAACGATGCGCGCCACCAGCGGGTGACGCACCACGTCTTCGGCAAGGAAGTCGGTGAAGGCGATGCCACGCACGTCGTTCAGGATGGCGCGCGACTCAATCAGGCCGCTTTTCTGGCCGCGCTGCAGATCGATCTGGGTCACATCACCAGTGATCACGCACTTTGACCCGATGCCCATGCGCGTGAGGAACATTTTCATCTGCTCGGGCGTGGTGTTTTGCGCCTCGTCGAGAATGATGAAGGCGTGATTCAGTGTGCGGCCGCGCATGTAGGCCAGCGGCGCGATCTCGATGCTGCCCTTTTCGAACATCTTGGTGACCTTGTCGAAACCCATCAGGTCGTAGAGCGCATCGTAAAGCGGGCGCAGATAGGGATCGACCTTCTGTGCCAGATCGCCGGGCAGGAAGCCGAGACGCTCGCCGGCCTCGACGGCGGGACGGGTGAGGATGATGCGCGAAACCTGATCGCGCTCCATCGCGTCAACCGCGCAAGCCACGGCGAGATAGGTCTTGCCGGTACCCGCCGGACCGATGCCGAAGGTGATGTCGTGGTCCTGAATCTGGCGTAGATACTGCACTTGGCGCGGGGTGCGGCCATGCAGGTCGCCTTTTCGCGTCATCAAAGTCATGCCCGGCTGGACAGGTTCGTCACTGCTGCGTTCGATCTCGATCACGCCGAGCTGAATGTCGTCGATGGTCACCGGGTCATCGGACTGCGCGTAGAAACGCTCCAGCGCCGCGATGCCCAGACGCGCCTTGTCGGCGCTGCCGGTGACGCGAAAATGCTCGCCGCGACGCGCAATCGCAATGTCGTAGGCGGTCTCGATCTGGCGCAGATTTTCATCCAGCGCACCACAGAGATTGGCGAGGCGGGCGTTGTCGACCGGGGTGAAGTTGATTTCGAGACTGCGCGGGCGCGGGCTGCTGGCCATGTATGCGGGCTTACTCGGCAATGACAATCTCGCCGCGCAGGCTGTGCGGCTGAGCTTCGGTAATCTTGACGTTTACGTAGTGACCGCGCAGGCGTTCATTGCCGGGGAAGTTCACAACGCGATTGTTCTCGGTGCGCCCGGCCAATTCTGACTCGTCCTTCTTGGACGTGCCTTCGACCAGCACGCGCTGCACGCTGCCGACCATGCCGCGACTGACCTGTTGCTGTTGCTCGTCGATCTTCTTTTGCAGACGCATCAGACGACGCAGCTTCACTTCCTGCGGCGTGTCGTCGGCGAGATCGGATGCCGGCGTACCCGGACGGGCGGAATAGGTAAAGGAGAAGCTGCCGTCGAAGACCACGTCCTCGATCAGCTGCATGGTCTTCTCGAAATCCTCTTCAGTCTCGCCCGGGAAGCCGACGATGAAGTCAGAGGACAGCGAAAGATTCGGGCGCGCCGCGCGCAGCTTGCGCACCAGGCTCTTGTATTCGAGTGCAGTGTAACCGCGCTTCATCGCCGCGAGGATACGGTCGGAACCGGCCTGCACCGGCAGGTGCAGCTGCGACACCAGCTTGGGGATGCGCGCGTAGGCGTCGATGAGGCGCTGCGTCACTTCGCGCGGATGCGAGGTGGTATAGCGAATGCGCTGAATCTCGGGAATCTCGGCGATCAGTTCGATCAGCAGGGCCAGATCGGCCGGCTCGGCGTCGGTGTCTAAGCTGCCGTCGGCCTTTTTCATGGCGCCGCGATAGGCATTCACGTTCTGGCCGAGCAGGGTGATTTCATGCACGCCCTGCATGGCGAGATTGGCGACTTCAGTCAGCACATCGTCAAGCGGACGCGACACTTCCTCGCCGCGCGTGTAGGGCACGACGCAGAAGGTGCAGTACTTGGAGCAGCCTTCCATGATGGAAACGAACGCAGCCGTGCCTTCGACACGCGCCGGCGGCAGGTGGTCGAACTTCTCGATCTCGGGGAAGGAAATATCCACCTGCGACTTGCCGGTTTCCTTTTTGGCCGCGATCAGCTGCGGCAGGCGATGCAGGGTCTGCGGACCGAACACGACGTCGACATACGGTGCGCGCTGGACAATCGCTGCGCCTTCCTGCGAAGCCACGCAACCGCCAACGCCGATGACGAGATTGGGATTCAGTTGCTTGAGGTTTTTGACGCGGCCGAGGTCGTGGAACACCCGCTCCTGCGCCTTCTCGCGCACGGAACAGGTGTTGAAAAGAATGATGTCGGCATCTTCGGGCGTATCGGTCTTGACGATGGTGTCGCCGGCGGCGAGCACGTCGGCCATTTTGTCCGAGTCGTACTCGTTCATCTGGCAGCCGAAGGTGCGGATGTACAGCTTTTTGGTGGTCATTCGAAAAATCAGGGAGTTGCGAGTCGGGATTAT
>DATMTO010000102.1:0-11936 GCA_035564055.1 Rhodocyclaceae bacterium
GCGCTGGACGTGCTGGCGCGCTTCGGCGGCTTCGAGATCGCGATGTTGGCCGGCGCCATGATTGCGGCGGCCGAGCGGCGCATGGTTTTGCTGATCGACGGCTTCATCGTCACCGCCGCACTGCTGGTGGCGGTTCGCATCAATCCGGCAGTGCGCGAGTGCTGCGTCTTTGCGCATTGCTCGGACGAGGCCGGACATGCGCTGCAACTGCGCCACCTCAATGCGCAGCCGCTATTGCAGCTCGGCCTGCGTCTCGGCGAAGGCACCGGGGCGGCGCTCGCCTACCCGCTGCTCAAGGCCGCCTGTGCTTTTCTCGACGAGATGGCCAGCTTCGATGCAGCCGGCGTGAGTCAGAAGGCCTAGGCTGATGCGCGCGCAACTCGAATACTTCTTCGCCGCCCTGCGTTTCTTCACGCGCCTGCCGGTGCCGGCCTGGGTCGGCCATAGCGAAGCGCAACTCAATCGCGCCACGCGCTATTTCCCCCTGATTGGCTGGATCGTCGGCCTGATCGGCGCCGCCGTGACCTGGGCCGCGGCCTGGGTCTTGCCGCTCTCCATCGCCGTGTTGTTGGGTATGGCCGCAACCCTGCTGACGACCGGCGCGTTCCACGAGGACGGCTTCGCCGACAGCTGCGACGGCTTCGGCGGTGGCTGGAGCAAGGAAGATGTGCTGCGAATCATGAAGGATTCGCGCATCGGCAGCTATGGCGCCATCGGCATCGGCGTGCTCCTGCTGACCAAGTGGAATGCGCTCTATGAACTTGACGATCGCGTGCTGTCGGCGCTGGTCGCGGCGCATCCGATTTCGCGCGCCGCGGCGACGACATTGATCTACGCACTCGATTACGTCCGCGACGAGGACGGCAAGTCCAAGCCGCTGGCGGTGCGCATCGGCGGCGGCGAGCTCGCCATGGCGTGGCTGTTTGGCCTGCTGCCGACAGCGCTCCTGGGGTGGCTGCTGTCGTGGCAGCTGGCGCTGCAGGCTGTGCTGGCGGTTGTCGCCGTGACCGTGCTGATGGCCGCCTACACACGGCGTCGCATCGGTGGCTATACCGGCGACGTGCTCGGCGCGACGCAGCAACTGGCGGAAGTATTTTTCTATCTCGGTTTGCTGTGCGCCTTTTCCTGATCCGTCATCCGCAGCCGGATGTGGCCGAGGGCCTCTGCTACGGGCGAACCGATCTGCCCTTGCGCGATCCGTGGGCCACGGATGTTGTCGCTGCCGTACTGCCTGCCGAGGTGCCTGTGGTTAGCAGCCCGCTACGTCGTTGCGCCGAATTCGCCGCAGCCTTGTCTCCGAACTACCGGATTGCCCCGCGCCTGACCGAACTGGATTTCGGCGCCTGGGAAATGCAGGCCTGGGACGCTTTACCGCGCGCTGATCTCGATGCCTGGGCCGCCGATCCGCTCGGCTTCAACGGCCACGGCGGCGAAAGCGTGGCGCAGATGCGGCAACGCGTGCGTGCCGCGCTGGCCGAGCTAGACGAAGAGAGCGGCGACTGCGTGTGGGTCACGCATGCGGGCGTGATGAAGCTGGTGCTCGCCGAACTGTTGGCGCTAGCGCAGGACCAATGGCTGTCGCTGCGGTTTGAGTACGGCGCGCTTACCGTGCTTGAGCGGGCACCCGCGACACGCGCAAGAAATAGATGGTCACTGCAATCCCTGCGATAGCCAGGCTGGCCGTGCCGGCATACCAGAAGCCCGGCGCGCCGACTTCGCGCACGATGCCGAGCCAGTAACCGCCGCCGAGACCGACACCCCACAGCGCGAGGGCATAGACCACCATCGGCACTGTGGTGCGCTTGAAGCCGCGCAACACGTTGATGGTCGAGGCCTGTAGCGCGTCGGCGATGTGGTACAGCGCCACCAGCTTGATGAAGGTCACGGCGATCGGGTAGACGCTGGCGTCGTTGGTGTAGGCGTGGGCGATCAGCGGTGCGCCGAAGAAGAGCACTGCACTCACGAGCAGGCCCAGCCCCATTGCGCCGATCAGGCAGACGCAGCCAACGCGGCGCGCCATGGCCGGGTCGCCGCCGCCGAGGGCGCGTCCCGCCAGCACCGAAGCACCGATACCCAGCGACATGGGCAGCATGTAGGTGAAGGAGGTCAGGTTGGCGGCAATCTGGTGCGCGCCGGACGTCTCCGGACCGAAGCGGGCAATGAATAGCGCCATGGCGGCGAAGGCGGAAATGTCGATCAGGAAGCTGGCGCCAATCGGCAGGCCGAGCTTGAGGAATTCCTTGATCGCGGACCAGCGCGGCGGGCTGAAGCGCGCGAAGACATGGAACTCCCTGTAGTTGCCGGAGCGCATGGCCCAGACCCAGGCCAGCACCGCGTTGATGGCGTTCACAATCGCGGTGGCCCAGGCACAGCCGGCGCCGCCAAAGTACGGCAGCAACAATCCGTTCAGCGGCAGCTTGAGCAGCAGGCCGAGCAGATAGAAGCGCATGGCCGCACGCGGCTGGCCGATGCCGGTGGCGAGGCCATTGAAGACGCGAAACAGCATCAGCCCCGGCGCCGCCCAGCTGCTGGCGATCAGGTATTCGCTGGCATGGTGCTTGACCTCCGCCGGCATGTCGACGAACTGGAGGATGAGCTCAGGGAACTGCAGCAGCAGCATGGCCAGCACCGTTACGCCGAAAGCCACCCACAGGCTTTGGCGGACTTCCTCGCCAACCTCTTCGGGCTTGCCTGCGCCATGCAGGTGGGCGATCAGCGGCGTCAGGGCCAGCAGCACGCCGCTGCAGGTCACCATGATGGTCAGGGTGATCACGGCGCCGATGCCGACACCGGCCAGTTCGACGGCGCCAAGACGGCCGGCCATGACCGTGTCGAGCACGCCGTAGCCCGTCAGGGCGAGCTGGGAAACAAGTACCGGCCAGGCGATCTGGAAGATATTGCGGAAAAGGGGGAAGAAGTTGAGCGATTTCATGAGGCGGCGGAGTGTAACCCACGCGCTCTTGCCGCTTGATACAAAGCTTTGATGCCCCTAGCTATTTTTTGTTGCGGCGCAATAGCTTAAAATGGCTTCTTTGCAGGACACCCCATAAAAATGACTGCCCGGCTGCGCGAAATCCCCTACAACTACACCTCGTTCTCCGATCGCGAGATCGTGATCCGCCTGCTTGGCGAGGAAATGTGGGGTGTGCTCGAAACCCTGCGTGCAGAGCGCGTCACCGGCCGCTCGGCGCGTATGCTCTACGAGGTGCTAGGCGATATCTGGGTGGTGCAGCGCAACCCCTATCTCGAAGACGACCTGCTCGACAACCCGGATCGCCGCGCCGCACTGATCGAAGCGCTGCGCCATCGTCTGCGCGAAGTGGAAAAGCGCCGCGCCGGCAACGAGCGCGTCGGCCAGCTGGTTGAGGCTGCGCAGCGCGCAGTCGATGCCTTCGCCAAGCACTTTTCCGACACCTGGGACCTGCGCAAACAGGCCATGCGTGTGCTGTCGCGCCACACCCGCAAGGACAACATTGCCTTCGACGGCCTGGCCCGCGTCTCGCACGTCACCGATGCTACCGACTGGCGTGTTGAATACCCCTTCGTCGTCCTGTATCCGGATACCGAAGAAGAGATCGGCCCGCTGGTGCGCGGCTGTATCGAACTTGGCCTGACCATCATTCCGCGCGGGGGCGGCACCGGCTATACCGGCGGCGCGATTCCGCTGTCGGCGAAATCGGTGGTCATCAATACCGAAAAACTGATTGATCTCGGCAAGGTCGAGACCCAGACCCTGCCGGGCACGAACCGCCCGTATGCGACGGTATTCACCGGCGCCGGCGTGGTCACGCGCCGCGCCATGGAAGCGGCTGAAGCGGCCGACCTCGTCTTCGCCTGCGACCCGACCTCGGCCGATGCCTGTTGCGTCGGCGGCAATATCGCCACCAACGCCGGCGGCAAGAAGGCCGTGCTGTGGGGTACCGCGCTCGACAATCTGGCTTCGTGGAAGATGGTCGATCCGGACGGCAACTGGAAGCTGATCGAGCGCCTCAACCACAATTTCGGCAAGATCCACGATCAGGACATGGTGCAGTTCCGCGTGCGCACCTACGATCCCGATGATGCGGCTTGCGCGAAGCACATCAGGGAAGAGATCGTCGAACTGCCGGGCGCCAAGTTCCGCAAGGTCGGCCTCGGCAAGGACGTCACCGACAAGTTCCTCGGCGGCCTGCCCGGCGTGCAGAAGGAAGGTACTGACGGCATCATTACTTCAGCGGTATGGGTGCTGCACCGTATGCCTTCGCATACGCGTACCGTCTGCCTGGAGTTCTTCGGCCAGGTGCGTGAGGCGGTGCCCTCGATTGTCGAAATCACCGATTACCTGAAGACGCAACCGGGCGGCGCCATCCTTGCCGGTCTCGAGCACCTCGACGAGCGCTACGTGCGCGCCGTCGGCTACGCGACCAAGGCCAAGCGCCATGGCCGGCCGAAGATGGTGCTGATCGGCGATATCGTCGGCGACGACGAAACCGCCGTCATGGCCGCCGCATCCGAAGTGGTGCGTATGGCCAATCTGCGCGGCGCCGAAGGCTTCATCGCGGTCGAACCGGATATGCGCAAGAAGTTCTGGCTCGACCGTGGCCGCACCGCAGCGATTGCCAAGCACACCAACGCCTTCAAGATCAACGAGGACGTGGTGATTCCGCTGCCGCGCATGGGCGACTACTGCGACGGCATCGAACGCTTCAATATCGAACTGTCGATCACCAACAAGCTCGAACTCTGCGATCAGCTCGCCGAGTTCTTCCACAGCGATATTCCGCTCGACGTTGCCGATACCGGCCTGGACAAGGATGTGCTGCTCGGCGATCGCCGCGAGCGTGCACTTGAATTGCTGGCGACCACACGGGCGCGCTGGCAGTGGCTGTTCGACAATCTCGATACGCCGCTACCGCAAGCCGAAGCGCAGTTTGCGCAATACGGCATCACGGTCGGCGAGCTGAGCAATAGAGCTTCAAGCCCCACCCTTTTCCACCGCATGCAGGACTATTCGGTGCGCGTGTCCTGGGTGCGCGAAATCCGCGAGCCGCTGGATGTCATGTTCTCGGGCGATCCGTATCGCTCAATCCGCGAGCGCATGAAGGCCATCCACAAGGCCGTGCTGCGCGGTCGTGTTTTCGTCGCCCTGCACATGCACGCTGGCGACGGCAATGTGCACACCAATATTCCGGTCAACTCCGACCACTATCAGATGCTGGCGACCGCCACGCATACGGTCGAGCGCATCATGAAGCTGGCCAAGTCGCTGGGCGGCGTGATCTCCGGTGAACATGGCGTCGGCCTGACCAAACTCGAGTTCCTCGACGAGGAAGAGATTGCGCCGTTCTGGGACTACAAGGCCAAGGTCGATCCGCACGGCCGCTTCAACCAGGGCAAGCTGATGCCTGGCGCCGACCTGTCCAAGGCCTACACGCCCTCGTTCTCGCTGCTCGGCACCGAGTCGCTGATCATGGAGCAGTCCTCGATCGGCAAGATCAACGAGTCGATCAAGGATTGTCTGCGCTGCGGCAAGTGCAAGCCTGTCTGCTCTACTCATGTCCCGCGCGCCAATCTGCTCTACTCGCCGCGCAACAAGATTCTCGCCACCTCGCTGCTGACCGAGGCCTTCCTCTATGAAGAGCAGACCCGGCGCGGCATTTCGCTCAAGCACTTCGACGAGTTCTCCGATGTCGCCGACCACTGCACCGTTTGTCACAAGTGCGTGACCCCGTGCCCTGTCGACATCGACTTCGGCGACGTGTCGATCGCCATGAGGAATCTCCTGCGCGAGCAAGGCAAGAAGAAATTCAACCCGGGCACGGCCGCTGCGATGGCCTTCCTCAATGCCAAGGATCCAGCCACCATCAAGCTGATCCGCACCGGCATGATCGAGTGGGGCTACAAGGCGCAGCGTCTTGGCTACAAGCTGGGCAAGCTGTTCGGCCTGACCCGCGACGTGGTGAAACATCCGCCCGCCACGTTGGGCAAGCCGCCAGTCAAGGCCCAGGTGATTCATTTCATCAACAAGCCCATGCCCGGCAATCTGCCCAAGCGCACCTCGCGCGCACTGCTGGATATCGAGGACGACAAGATCGTGCCGGTGATCCGCGACCCGCAGAAGGTCAATGCGCCCGACTACAACGGTGATGCGGTGTTCTACTTCCCCGGTTGCGGTTCCGAGCGCCTGTTCTCGCAGGTGGGGCTGGCCACGCAGGCCATGCTCTATCACATCGGTGCGCAGACCGTGTTGCCGCCGGGCTATCTGTGCTGCGGCTATCCGCAGACCTCGGCCGGCGACGAGGTCAAGGGCCAGAAGATCACCACCGACAACCGCGTGCTGTTCCACCGGGTGGCGAACACGCTCAACTATCTCGACATCAAGACGGTGATCGTGTCCTGCGGCACCTGCATGGACCAGCTGCAGAAGTACGAGTTCGAGAAAATCTTCCCCGGCTGTCGGCTGCTCGACATTCACGAGTATCTGCTGGAGAAGGGCATGAAACTCGAAGGCATTAGCGGTACGCGCTACATGTACCACGACCCCTGCCACACGCCGATGAAGACGCACAATCCGTTGAAGACGGTGAATACGCTGATGGGCCAACCGGTGGCGCTGACGGATCGCTGTTGCGGCGAATCCGGGACGCTGGCCGCTACGCGTCCCGACATCTCGACCCAGGTGCGTTTCAGGAAGCAGGGCGAGATCGAGAAGGGCGCGGCAGCGTTGCGTGCCGACGGATTCGACGGCGACGTGAAAATCCTGACCTCCTGCCCGTCCTGCCTGCAGGGGCTGACACGCTACAACGATGATGCCGGTACCGATGCCGACTACATCGTCGTTGAAATGGCCAAGGCCATCCTCGGTGATGACTGGATGAAAAACTATGTCAGCGCCGCCACCAATGGCGGGATCGAGCGGGTGCTGGTCTAAGTCTTTCGATCAGGCAACAAAAAGGGCAACCCGCGGGTTGCCCTTTTTGTTTGGTGCAAGTACTCAATCAATCGGCACGCAGCTTCTGCATCACCTGATGATAGATCTCGATGGACTCGCCTTCCGAGGATGCGCGCATGCCAAGATCGCGGGCGCGACCGTCCTTGAGGCCATAGACCCAGCCGTGCACAGTCAGATTCTGGCCGCGCTGCCAGGCATCGAGCACGACGGTGGTCTGGCAGACATTCACGACCTGTTCGACCACGTTGAGTTCGCACAGTTTGTCGACGCGCGCTTCCGGCGCCGCCTGCTCGATGATGCCGATATGGCGATCACGCACGTCCTTGATGTGACGCAGCCAGTTGTCGACCAGGCCGTGGCGCTGGTTTTCCAGCGCGGCGCGCACGCCGCCGCAGTTGTAGTGGCCGACCACGATGATGTGCTTGACCTTGAGCACGTCGACGGCGAACTGCATCACCGCCAGGCAGTTGAGGTCGCTGGGCACCACCACATTGGCGACGTTGCGATGCACGAAGACCTCGCCGGGATCAAGGCCGGTGATCTGATTGGCGGGAACACGGCTGTCGGAGCAGCCGATCCAAAAGTACTCGGGGTTTTGCTGGTTGGCGAGACGACTGAAATAGCCCGGATCTTCGGCGACCCGGCTTTCCGCCCAGCTGCGGTTGTTCTCAAGCAAATGCGTCAGGGGTGAAGAGTTCATGCGACATTCCTCAAAATTGATGCCCGTGCATTTTACCGGCGCAGGCCTGTCTCGCCTAGCTTCCCATGACCCTAGCGACGGCAGGGCGAATTTCCCATAGAATGGCCGTATAAGAAAAACATATTGCGTTTTTAGCAGGAACGAATTCTCAGAGGGAGCAGGGGGGCGTGATGCCGGAAAGCAGTCTGTTTCTCGGAAGGCAGCCGATACTCGATCGTCAGCAGGCGACGCTGGGCTATGAGTTCCAGTTTCAGCCGGTCGACCCCGAGCGGGATACGGCCTTGCCCGCTGCCGTGGCGACGGCCGAGATGGTCTGCGGCGCTTTTGCCGAGCTCGGCCTGGCCAAGGCGCTGGGTAAGCAGCTCGCCTTCATTCCGGTAGACGAGGAGTTTCTCTGCAACGATCTGATCCAGGTGCTGCCGGCGGATCAGGTCGTGCTGGAAGTCCAACCCCAGGTGTCGGCGGCCGCCATTGAGCGCTGCCGAGAACTGCGCAACGCCGGCTATACGCTGGCCATCAAGGGATGCACCGGACTCGACAGCGGCCCCTTGCTGAACCTGGCGAGCTACGCCAAGATTGAAATCAACGGCCACGACGAGGCGGAGCTGGCAGCCACGGTCACCCGCCTGCGCACGCTGCCCCTGAAGCTGATCGCCGACAAGGTGGAAACGCCGGATACGCACGATCTCGCCGAGCGACTGGGCTTCAATGCCTACCAGGGCTACTTCTTTGCGCGCCCGGTGCTGGTGTCCGGCCGCAAGCTCAGCGTCGCCACGCAGACCCTGATGCGCCTGATCACGCTACTCAATCAGGACGCCGACACGGCCAAGCTCGAAGCGGTGATGAAGGGCGAGCCGGGTCTGGTTGCCAATCTGCTGCGCCTTTCCAATTCGGTCGGCGTCATCGGCGTGGCGGCAAAGACCACCTCGGTGCGGCATGCGATTGCGCTGGTCGGGCGCCACCAGCTGCGGCGCTGGCTGCAGCTCCTGCTGTTCGCGCATCCGGACGGGCGCGGTATCCGCAGCAACCCGCTGATGCAGCTGGCCGCCCTGCGCGGTCACTTCCTCGAACTGCTGGTGCAGCGCTGTTACCCGGCGCGACCGCAGATGATGGATCCGGCCTTCATTGTCGGCCTCATGTCGGTCATGCCGGCCGCGCTGGAAATGCCCATGGGCGAAATTCTCGAACAGATCACCGTCACCGACGAAGTGCGCGCCGCCCTCGAAAGTCGCGGTGGCCAGCTCGGGCAATTGCTCGAACTGGTCGAGCACTACGACGACAACAATATCGACGGCGCCGCCGGCATGCTTGCCCGCATGGGCGGCCGCCTCGGTCATCAGACCCTCAATCTCTGCCTCAGCGAGGCGATCGCCTGGATGATGAATCTGGGTCAGGAAGCGGCCTGAGCCATCCCAGCGGGAGGCCCCCGGGCTTTCCTTGAGGGGCCGGCTCCACTACAATTCGCCCTCCGTTCTGCCCTTATTTCCCCATGTCCGCCCGCCTCTTGCTCAAGCCCGGCAAGGAACGCTCCCTGTTCCGTCGCCATCCCTGGCTCTTTGCCGGCTCCGTCGCCCAGCTCGACGGCCGTACGCGGCCGGGCGATACCGTGGACGTCATGGATGGCGATCGCCTGATCGCCAAGGCCGCCTGGAGCCCTGAGTCGCAGATCCGTGCGCGCGTCTGGAGCTTCGAGCCGGACGAGGTCATCGATAACGCCTTTTTCAAGCGCCGCGTTGCCGCGGCCGTGGCGCGCCGTCAGGCGCTGCCGGAGCTGCGCGGCCAGAGCGGCCTGCGTATCCTGCACGCCGAGTCCGACGGTCTGCCCGGCGTGATTGCCGACCAGTACGGCGACATGGTGGTTATCCAGCTGACCAGCGCCGGCGCCGACAAGTGGCGGACCGCTATTGTCGATGCCATCGTCAAGGCCACCGGTTGCGCCCGCGTCTATGAACGATCGGACTCGGAAGTGCGCAAGCTCGAAGGTCTCGAGCCGACCACCGGCTGGGTGTATGGCGCAGCGCCGGATACCGACCCCATCATCGAAGAGCATGGTGTGAAGATGGCCGTGAACTACGCGGGCGGCCATAAGACCGGCTTTTATCTCGACCAGCGCGACAATCGCCGCATGACGCGCGAACTCGCCGCCGGCCGGCGCGTGCTCAACTGCTTCTGCTACAGCGGCGGTTTCTCGCTGCAGGCGCTGGCGGGCGGGGCGACCGAGGTGATTTCCATCGACAGCTCCGGCCCCGCGCTGACCACCGCGCAACAGAATCTCGAACTTAACCCGCATCTCCTCGACAAGCAGAATGAATGGCGCGAGGACGACGTGTTCCAGGCGCTGCGCAATATGCACAAGGCCGGCGAAAAATTCGATCTCATCATTCTCGATCCACCCAAGTTTGCGCCCTCAGCTGCCCATGCCGAACGTGCTGCGCGCGCCTACAAGGACATCAATCTGCACGGTTTCAAGCTGCTTAATCCAGGCGGCCTGCTGATGACCTATTCCTGCTCCGGCGGTATCGGTCTTGAGCTGTTCCAGTCCATTGTGGCCGGCGCGGCACGCGATGCCCATGTTGGTGCGCGCATCGTCAAGCGCCTGCAGGGCGCGGCCGATCACCCGGTCGACCTGGCCTTCCCCGAGGGTGAATACCTCAAGGGTCTGCTTGTCCAGGCGGACTGAGCGCTGCTAAACTCCACCCCGTCGTGAAAAAGCATCTCACCCATTTCCTGCTGGCCTTCCTGTTGCTCTGCGTGCAAGCCTTTGCCTCAGCGCACGCGGTCGAGCACGTTCTGGACGAGAGCAAGGGCCTGCCCACGCATACCTGCGAGCTGTGCATCGCCGGCCACGATCTTGGCGCCGGCCTCAGCGGCAAGATTGCCGCCCCGCCGGTCGTTGCGGCCCCCTACATTCCGCATTGCTATACCTGTTCGGATCGCGGCGCCCTGCCTGCGCCCGAAGCCCGCCAGCAGTCCCCTCCCTTCGCCTGAAATGCCGCTTTGACGATGCCGCCGCACTGAGGTGCCGCGGCCGTATTCCATTCGCATTTCAGGAGTTCCTTCATGCTTTATCGCAAGAATGTCGCGCGCCATCTGCGCGCACGTCCGCCATTCCGGGCCCCTTTCAGAAACCCCGCCGCTGTCGTCCTGGTTTCCTCCCTCGCCTCCGTCGCGCCTGCACTTGCTCAGGAGGCTCACACCGAACTGGCGCCCGTCGTTGTCACCGCCAACCCGCTGGGTAGCGGCCTGTTCGACATGGTGACGCCGGTCTCGGTCGTCAATCGCAAGGAAATTTCCGAGCGCAGCGCCGCCACCCTCGGCGAGACGCTCGAAGGCGTGCCCGGCATCAGTTCCAGCAACTTCGGGCCGAACGCTTCACGGCCGGTCATCCGCGGTCTCGATGCCGACCGCATCAAGCTGATGCAGAACGGCGTGGGCATCATGGATGTGTCGGGCCTGAGTCCCGATCACGCTGTGCCCATCGATCCGCTGGTGATCGACCAGATCGAAGTCGTGCGCGGCCCGGCGGCGTTGCTCTACGGCGGCAGTGCCGTCGGCGGCGTGGTCAATGCCATCGACAACCGCATTCCGCAGGACGCATTGACCGGCATCAGCGGCCGTGCCGAGGCGCGCGTCGGCGGTGCCTCGCGCGAGAACAGCAGCGCGGCGGTCGTCGAAGGCGGCAATGGAGTTTTGAGCCTGCATGTCGACGCCTTCCAGCGCCGCACGGAAGACCTGAAGATTCCCGACTATGCACGTTCCGAGCAGCGCCGCGCTGCCGACCCGCAGACCAACGAGGCGCGCGGCACCCTGCCCAACAGCAACAGCACGAGCGATGGCGGTGCCGTCGGCGCGTCGCTGAATTTTGATCGCGGCTATGCCGGTCTGTCCTACTCGACCTACGCGTCCGACTACGGCACCGTGGCCGAGGAAAATGTACGTATTCACATGAAGTCCGAACGCATCGATTTCGCCGGCGAGCTGCGCGATCTCGGCAGCTTCATCGAGAAGGTCAAGCTGCGTTACGCGCATACCGACTATCAGCATCAGGAGCTGGAAAGCGGCGTGGTCGGCACTATCTTCCGCACCCAGGGCAATGAAGCCTCGATCGAGGCGACGCACGCGAAGATCGGGGCCATGAGCGGCGTCTTCGGTATGCAGTTCCGCAATGCCGATTTCAGCGCTCAAGGTGAGGAGGCGCTGCTGCCGAATATCAATACCACCTCGCGCGCCGCCTATCTCTATGAGGAGCTGCCCTGGGCGCAGTGGAAGTTCAGCTTCGGCGGCCGCATCGAGCGCGCCGATGTC
>DATMTO010000103.1:0-4002 GCA_035564055.1 Rhodocyclaceae bacterium
TGTCAATACCGGTCGGCCGTCGAAGAGAAAAATATCCGGGTGCTTGGCAATGCCCGCCGGCGTCAGCGGCAGCAGGTCGAACTCGGTACGCGCATAGCGGTTCATGCGCTGCTCGGGCGAAAGACGGTTGATCGTGTTATCCGGCAGCACATGGAACATGTACTTCGGGTTTTCCGCCATGACGACAACGCCGTAGTCGTCGCAGATAATGCTGCCGGCGATACGCACCAGATGCTGCAGGCGCGGCTGATCGAACTTGACGCCGACCGTACCTACGACCTCGCTGCCCTGTCGCACCGGCATGGAAAAGAAAAAGCCCGGTACCCGCGTGGTGCGGCCCACAGCGAACTGGCGGCCGGGCACGCCCGTCATGGCAGTCTGGAAATGCTCACGGTCGCTGTAGTCGCGGCCCACGGTGGTGGCCGGCGTATCCCAGTTGCTGGCCGCCACCGAAATGCCTTTGGCATTCATGACGTAAATCAGGTCGAGGCTGAAACCGGAGGTGATACCGCTGAGAAACAAACTAGCGTCTTCGGCGCTGGCTGGCTTGACGATGGCCGACAGCGCATGTCCCTCCTCGGCCACCCAGGTGGTGATGCCTTTGATGCCGCTGAACGTGGCCTCGATGTCGACCTCGGCATCGGTGAGCTGCCCGGCGACCTGCAACGTCTGGCGCTGGATCGCCGCCTCGATGCGGCGATTCGCCCAATGCTCTGTGGTCACCCACGCCAGGGCAAGCACGGCAGGTAAACAGAGGAGCGTCAGGCCACTGGCCATGGCCAGCGGCGAAGCGTCCGCATATCGGGACATCCATCTTTGCAGCCGCACGCGCATCCGGGCCCCTTTTCCCGTATTCGATTCAGGCATCATCCTGCCGAACAGATATCCGTCATCTTACCTGCTGCCAGCGATTCCGGCACTCCCGTCGCCGGCAGGCGCGAGACAAAGAGGCCGGTGTCGGCTTAACCGCGACGCACCGAGATCACGCCCGACACCTCGCCGAGCAAGGTGAGAATGCGCTTCAACTTGTCCAGCCCCGGCAGCTCCACAGTGAAGGACATATTGGCGCCGCCCTGCTTGGACAGCGTCTTCACCGCCGTGACATTGACCTTTTCGCGCGACAGCACTTCCGAGATGTCGCGCAGCAGGCCCTGTCGGTCGGTCGCCTCGACATGCAGATCGACCGCATACATGCCCTCCGCGCGCCCGTCGCCCCAGGCCGCTTCGATGCGGCGCTCGGGATTGCGCAGGATCATGTTGCGGAAGTTCGGACAATCGGTGCGATGGATGGACACACCGCGACCGCGCGTGACGAAACCGGCGATCGAATCGGGCGGCACCGGCTTGCAGCAGCGTCCAAGCTGGGTCAGCAATTTGTCCACGCCGACAATCAGCACATCGCCGCCGCCGGCCTTGCTGCGCTTGGTCTGGATCTCCGGCGGCAGTTCCGGCTCCGGCTCGGTGCCGTGCAGCGCGTGTCGCAATGCGTTCGGTCCGATCTCGCCGCGAGCCGCGCCCAGATACAGTTCGTGGCTGCCCTTGAGGCCCAGCTTCTGCGCCAGCTCTTCGAGATTTGCCTGAGTCTGGCCTTCGCGCTGCAACTCCTTGGCGACAATGGCGCGGCCCTGGGTCAGCAGCTCCTCCTCCTCCAGCGCGGCGAACCATTGCCGTGCCTTTTGCTTGGCGCGCGAAGTGGCGAGATAACCCTGCGCCGGCACCAGCCAGTCGCGCGAAGGCCCGCCACTCTTGGCAGAAATGATCTCCACGCTCTGGCCGTTCTTGAGCGGCGTGTTGAGCGGCACCAGTTGTCCGTCGACGCGGGCACCGCGGCAGCGGTGGCCAAGATCGGTATGCAGACGATAGGCAAAGTCCACCGGGGTGGCACCGCGCGCCAGATCGATCACCCTGCCCTGCGGCGTCATCACGTAAATGGTGTCGTCAAGCGCAGCACGCTTGAACTGGCTGACCCATTCGGCGCTATCGGTGATTTCATCGCGCCACGACAGCAGCTGGCGCAGCCAGGCGATCTTGTCCTCGTACTCGCCCTCGGCCTTGGCCGACGAGCCTGACTCCTTGTAGCGCCAGTGCGCGGCCACACCCAGCTCGGCGTGCTCGTGCATTTCGTGGGTACGGATCTGCACCTCCAGCGCACGGCCGTCCTCGGCCAACACGGCGGTGTGCAGCGAGCGGTAGAAATTGCCCTTGGGGTGCGAGATGTAGTCGTCGAATTCCTTGGGAATCGGCTGCCACAGCTGATGCACCAGGCCCAGCGCGGTGTAGCAGTCCTTGATCTCGTCCACGATGATGCGCACTGCACGCACGTCATAGACCTCGGAGAACTCCAGCCCCTTGCCGCGCATCTTGTTCCAGATGCTGTAAATGTGCTTGGGCCGGCCGTACACCTCGGCCTTGACTCCCTGCTCGGTGAGCTTGCGCTTGAGCAGGCCGACCACGTTGTCGATGAAACTGGCGCGCTCCAGGCGGCGCTCATCCAGCATCTTGGCGATACGCTTGTAAGTGGCCGGTTCAAGAAAACGGAAGGACAGATCCTCCAGCTCCCACTTCAGCTGCCACACGCCGAGACGATTGGCGAGCGGCGCATACAACTCCAGCGCCTCGCGCGCCAGGGCTTCGCGGTCGGGCAATTCAGCGCCCTTGAACTCGGTGAGATAGCGCAAGGACTGGGTGCGGCTGGCAAGACGCATCAGCACCACGCGTACGTCGTCCGCCATGGCCAACAGCATCTTGCGCAGGACTTCGGTCTGCTCCCGAATCTCGGCCGGCGAAGCCTGGCCGTGCCGGGCCCCCAGCTTGAGCCCCTTGAGCCGATGCAGGCCCAGCACCAGATCGGCAACCGCGTGGCCGAACTTCTCGCCCAGCGCCTCCTTCGGCTCCTTGAGAATGTCCCCGGTGGCAAACAGCAGCGCCGCAATGCGCGTGTCGGCATCGACCTCCAGGCCGGCCACGATCACGGCCATGCCGATGGCATGAGAAAGCATGTCTTCACCGGTCGGCAGCGTGCGGCCGGCGTAAAGCTCGCGCGCCAGTGCCAGCGCCTGCATCACCGCAGCCGAGCCGGCCGGGTCCAGCCCCATGGTCAGCGTGACCAGGGTGTCTTCGGAAGTGTCTTGAGTAACGGCAACCATGCCCCAATTATCCCATGCGCCAGCCACCCCAGACAGCAGCGACACGGCCACGGCATAATGCCGCCATGTTGAAGCGACTGATGCAACTCCTTTTCGCCACGTCGGCGGCCGACGCGGTCGTCGGCGAAGCGCAATGGCAAGCCGCCGAAGCCCGCCTCTCCTTCCTCGCCCACCTCTCGGCAACAGAACGGCAGCGCCTGCGCCGGCTCGCCCTCGACTTCATCCGCAGCAAATCCTGGCAAGGGGCGCAGGGCCTCGTCGTCACCCTGGAAATGCAGCTGGAGATTGCACTCCAGGCCTGCCTGCTCATCCTCAACCGTCCGCCCGGTGAATATGACGGATGGGTCGAGATCATCATCTATCCGGGCGACTTCGTCATCCCACGCCAGGAAATGGACGAGCACGGCATCGTCCACGAATACGACGACGCCGTGCTCGGCGAAGCCTGGGACGGCGGCCCCCTGCTGCTCTCATGGCAGCAGGTCGAATACGGCGACGCCTTCGATGACGATGGCATCAACGTGGTCATCCACGAATTCGCCCACAAGCTCGACATGGCCACC
This sequence comes from Rhodocyclaceae bacterium, assembly GCA_035564055.1. Lineage (GTDB taxonomy): Bacteria > Pseudomonadota > Gammaproteobacteria > Burkholderiales > Rhodocyclaceae. The sequence goes on from DATMTO010000103.1 coordinate 3,710, forward strand.
GGCGAGGCCGACGGCGTTCCGTCCCTGCCCGACGCCGCCGCAAGACGCCGCTGGATCGCCGCCTTCGAACCCGCCTACCTGGATTTCTGCGCGCGCGTGGATCATGGCGAAGAAGCAGCGCAAAACAGCGCCATCGACCCCTACGCCGCCACCGCCCCCGCCGAATTCTTCGCCGTCCTCAGCGAGGTTTTTTTTGAGCAACCGGCCGTGCTACGTAGCGAATATCCGGCCGTCTACGCCGAACTTTCAGCTTTCTACGGGCAGACGCCCCGCTAAGCAGACAAAGAGCGCCC
>DATMTO010000104.1:0-10493 GCA_035564055.1 Rhodocyclaceae bacterium
GCTCCCATCCATCCGATACAAGGAGATGACCATGAAGAAGATCCGTACCCTGCTGCTCGCCTTCCCGCTTGTGTTTGTTCTGGCCGCCTGCGACAAGCAGCCCGAGCCGACATTGGGTTCGAACAACAAGGACTCGCTCAACGACGCACTGGATCGCCGTCCGCATGAGAAAACGCGCGATGCGGCCGAGGATATCGGCGATGCCGCCAAGCGCGCGGGCGGCGACGTCAAGGATGCTGTCAAGGACGCAACCAAGTAAGTCCTGTTGCAGGAGGCGGCTGCATCAGCCGCCTCCATCCCAATGCCTGCTGGCTCAGTGCTTGAAGCGATGGTCGCGGAGCTTCTGCCGCAATTCGATGGCATCGAGCTGGGTGTAGTCGCGATTGACCTCTGTGACGACCAAGGTCTGCAGATTGGCGTCCAGCATCTTGCGCAGTACGCCTAGAAACTCGGGCGCAGCCATGATGCACAAGCGCTGGAAACAGTCCTCATGACGGGCGCGCAGCAGAAACTCTGCGACCGAACGTGCAAACAGCTCGGTCTGGTGTTCTGCCGGCGACTGGTGCGGCTGATAACCGCTGGGCTGAGCTGCCGAGCCGGCGCCATGCCGGCTTCGGGATGCCGCCATCTGTCCGAGCGCATCACTTTCCGTCTCGGTGGTGCGCAATCTCACCGCGCTGTTGATCAGTCCATTGACTTCATGCAGTGGCTCGGAAACATCTTCCTGAGCAAAGAATCTGGCCCTGCCAGCGTTGGCCGTCACAATCCAGGTTGCACTCATAAACCATCCTCCTCACGTGATCCAGCAATTCGGGTACCTGCTCGCCATCTGTTAGGTATAGGCGATATGGCGGCAACGTGAGGGGATTGAAAACGATCAGGCGTCGCCGACCGGCTCGTCCCGATCCTGATCAAGCGAGAGCGAGGGCTCGATCATGGTGGTCCATTCCATGGTCAGACGATAGCCGACGGCCAGCAGGGTCGGACCGATGAACAGTCCGATCACGCCGAAGGCGACCGCGCCCCCGAGAACGCCAAGCAGCACGATGGCGAACGGCAGGCTGGAACCGCGGCTGATGATCAGCGGTTTGATCACGTTATCCACAGTACTCACCACCAGCAGGCCCCACAACACCACGAAGATGGCCCAGCCACTCTGCCCTTGCTGGAACAGCCAGAATGCGGCGCCGCCCCAGATCAGGGGCGGACCCACCGGAACCGGCGAGAGGAAAGCCGTCGCCAGGCCCAGCAGCATTGCGGCAGGCACACCGGCAATACCGAAACCGATGGCAGCGAGAACACCTTGGGCCAGGGCCGTGCCGAGGATGCCGTAGATGACACCGGTCACGGTGCCACGCGCAATTTCCAGCAAGCGTTCGGCACGGTCGCCGGCCAGACGCACCATGGCAATGCGCAGGCGTCGCGCCAACGCTTCGCCATAGACGAAAAAGAAGAACGCCAGGAACACCGACAGGGCGATGTCGAGCGCCCCGCGACCGACGCCTTTGCCCGCCGCCAGGGCCGCATTGCGGGCCGGCTCTGCCAGTTTGGCCAGTTCGTTGACGAGACGGTCGCCGTTATGTACGAACTGCTGCCAGTAGTCATGCAGACTTTCCCCCACCAGCGGCAGCCGGGCCAGCCAGTCCGGTGCATCGGACAAGCCGTCCTTGAGTACGCCGCTGATCATCTGGCCGAATTCGGTAATGTTGTCAGCCAGCCCGGTCGCCACCGCCACAAAGGGCACGACGAGGATCAGCGTGACCAGCAGGGTCATCAGCGAAGCGGCCAGGGTACGGCGGCCGCCGACGAAGCGATCCAGCCAGATGAAGCCGGGCCAGCTCACCGATGCGAGAATCGCCGCCCACAGGAGCGCCGAGATGAACGGCCACAAGACCCAGAGACAGCCGCCTCCGAGCAGGGCCAGGGCAAGAAGTGCCAGGATGCGGTCGGAACGTTGATTGTCTGGCATAGGCTACCTGCGTGGCTGACGGTAGTTCGATTATGGCGCAGTCGCGGCGCATCCAAACCCCTGTGAAGCAAAGAAAAAGCCGACCCTCAGGCCGGCTTTTCCGATTCCACCGAATGGATTGAAAGGGATCGGCTTAAATCGCTTGCAGACGCGCCATCACCCGTTCGCGCCCCATCACTTCGAGCACCTGATCAATGGAAGGCGATTGCGGCTGGCCCAGCAACGCCACGCGCAGGGGAATCGCCACGGCCGGCATCTTGACGCCATGCACCGCGACCGTTTCCTTGATTGCGGCGCTGAGGTTGGGCGCGAGCCAATCACTGACGGCAGTGAGCTTCTCCGCCAACGTCGCCAGCGCCGCACGGGCCGCTTCCGTCAGATGCTGCGACTTCACCTCTTCGGAGGCATGCACGATCACGCAGAAAGGATGAATCGCATCGGCCAGCTCATTGAGGTTGCTGACGCGCTCCTTGTACAACGCCACCACGCGTTCCAGCTCCGGCGCAGCGGCGGTATCCACACCCTGGGCCATCAGGCGCTTCTTCACTTCGGCGGCCAGACGTGCATTGTCGGCGGCCTTGATGTACTGCGCATTGAGCCAGTTGAGCTTTTCGGTGTTGAACTGCGCGGCGGAAGCTGTGATGTGGTCAAGGTCGAACCACTGCACAAACTGCGCCATGCTGAACAGCTCCTCGTCGCCATGCGACCAGCCGAGGCGCGCCAGATAGTTGAGTACGGCTTCAGGCAGATAGCCTTCGTCGTCGTACTGCATCACGCTGACCGCTCCGTGGCGCTTGGAAAGCTTCTGGCCGTCATCGCCGAGAATCATGGACAGGTGCGCGTATTGCGGCACGGTGGCGCCCAAGGCCTGCAGCACGTTAATCTGGCGCGGCGTATTGTTCACATGGTCGTCGCCGCGGATCACATGGGTGATGCCCATATCCCAGTCATCCACCACCACGCAGAAGTTGTAGGTCGGCGTGCCGTCGGCGCGTGCGATGATGAAGTCATCAAGTTCGCCATTGCTGATTTCGATCTTGCCCTTGACCTGATCCTCCCAGGCCACGACGCCCGTGGTCGGGTTCTTGAAGCGCACCACCGGGTCGATACCGGCCGGAACCGCAGGCAGCGTCTTGCCCGCCTCGGGGCGCCAGCGCCCGTCGTAGCGCGGCTTTTCCTTATTGGCTTCCTGTTCGGCACGCAGGGCGTCGAGCTCTTCCTTGGAGGTGTAACAGTAATAGGCAGTGCCGTCCTTGAGCATCTGCTGGATCACTTCCTTGTAGCGATCCATGCGCTGCATCTGGTAGAACGGACCCTCGTCGTGCGTCAGCTGCAGCCAGTTCATGCCGTCGATAATCGCCTGCACCGCCTCCGGCGTGGAGCGCGCGACGTCCGTGTCCTCGATACGCAGGATGAAGGTACCGCCATGGCGCCGGGCAAAGGCCCAGGAAAACAGCGCAGTACGCGCGCCGCCAATGTGAAGGAAGCCGGTCGGGCTGGGGGCAAAACGGGTGCGGACAGTCATGGTGCGAAGCTTGGGAATGCTAGGGAAGGCGGGTATTTTACTGCATGCCATCGCACGAAGATTGACCAAAGCCGCGACGTATGGTCTAATTCGCGCCCTCGGTCGAGGAAACGACATTCGTCCTTCCTTCAATCGGGCGGTTAGCTCAGCGGTAGAGCACTGCCTTCACACGGCAGGGGTCACTGGTTCGATCCCAGTACCGCCCACCACTCGCTTCACCCCATTCGGTTTGCTTAAGGTCATGTCCTGCGGACATCGGCGCGGCCGGGCTCCGGCACGCGCGGCATCTCTCGCCATGCCGCGGGCTTGCCTTGTACGCACAACCGCGCCACCGCAGTTGTCATAGCGCCAAACTCTCGGATATTCAACCATCGGCATCAGGTGTGATCGCTGACGGCCTGCGAGCTGTTACGATAGCGGAATCAATAGCTCGCTAATTCAGCATGGCTGCTGACCTACTCGAAAAGGGCACTCCATGCAGGATCGAAATCCCACTCCCCCTACCCGCCTTGCCAACAGCAGCTGCGCGCGGTTGTCAGCGCAGCGCAGCCGAGGGGAACGGGCATGAGACTCGTAGAAGACGTACGCGCGAGCCTGAACCAGGCCCCCGATGCGCTGTCCACCAAGCGCTACCTGCTGGAGCTGGTCGAGGTCATCCTGTATCGCCTCCACCTGCAGTCAGAACTGGGCGCCTGGGAGCTGGACCATCTTGCCAAGGCTATCGTTTATCTACGGATGAACATCGGCAGTGCTGACACGCACTTCTCCACCTCCTGGCTCAGCGCCGCGGAGGTGAGCATCGTCAAGAGCCTGGTTCCGCATGACAAGCTGGATGACGACAACGAGGCACATGCGTCTCAACTGAAGCATGTGAGCTACGAGCAATTGATGGGCGAGATACAAAGCCTGCGCGATCTGCTCCCGTCGGACAGATAAACAGCGGCTCTGCGCGAGCGCCAGACCGTCAATCGCGATGTAGTAAAATTCGCGCCCCGATTCGGCATTGCCGGATCTTTCAGCCAGCGAATCTCAAGGGATTGGCACTTGCCCAATCCCTTTTTCATTGCATGACCACATACGCTTCCAACGCCTGCGGTATCGACTTCGGTACCTCCAACTCCACCGCCGCCCGCATGAACGCCGGCCGGGCCGAGCTGATGCCGCTGGAGGATGGCAAGGTCACGCTGCCGTCCGTCGTCTTCTTCAATGCGGAAGACGAGCGCACGCGCTACGGCCGTGCCGGACTGAGCGACTATCTCGCCGGTTACGAAGGCCGCTTGATGCGCTCGCTGAAAAGCCTGCTCGGCAGCAGCCTCATCGACGGCCAGACCGAGGTCAACGGCCGCGCCCTGCTCTTTCGCGAACTGCTGCAACAGTTCATCGGCGAACTCAAACGCCGGATCGACAACCATAACGGGCAGCCTTTCGAACGCGCCGTCTTCGGTCGCCCCGTATTTTTCGTCGACGATGATCCCGTCGCTGACAAGGCGGCCGAAGACACGCTGGCCGGCATTGCCCGCGGCCTCGGCTTTCGCGAAGTCAGTTTCCAGTACGAACCGATCGCCGCCGCCTATCACTACGAAACCACGATCCAGAAAGAAGAGCTGGTGCTGGTCGCCGATATCGGCGGGGGTACTTCCGACTTCTCGTTGATCCGCCTCTCGCCCGAGCGAGCGCGGCATGTTGAACGCAAAGACGACCTCCTGGCCAACGGTGGCGTGCATATCGGCGGCACCGACTTCGACCGCCAACTCAGTCTCGCCGGCGTCATGCCCCTGCTCGGCTACCGCAGCGCATTGAAGACCGGCCGCGAAATGCCGTCGAACATCTTCTTCAACCTCGCCACCTGGCATACGATCAACTCCGCCTACACACGTCAGACCATGGCTGAACAGCGTGAGCTGGCACTCGATGCCGTCGAGCCGCAAAGGACGGCGCGCCTGATCAAACTGCTCGACAAGCGCGCCGGCCACTGGCTTGCCAACGAGGTCGAGCACGCCAAGATCGCGCTCTCGGATCAGCCCAATGCCACCTTGCGGCTGGATCCTCTGGAGAGCGGGCTCGAACAGATCCTGATGCGCACCACCTTTGAAGAGGCCAGCATCCCCTTGCTGAACCGCGTCGCCGGTACCGTCGCCACCCTGCTCCAGGATGCCGGCGTCACCGCTTGCGAAGTCGACACGATCTTGTTCACCGGCGGTTCCAGCGGCATCCCGCGCCTGCGCACCCAGATTGCAGCGCTGCTGCCGCAGGCTCGCGCCGTCGAGTGCGACCTGTTCGGCAGTATCGGCGCCGGCTTGGCAGTCGAAGCAGCGCGCCGCTATCGCTAAGGCAGGCGCCTCAGCGACGACTGACGCGCTTGAGTATCAGCCATGATGCTTGGGGTTTGAATGGGATTGCGCGAGCATCCCCAATCGTGGACAACTCACAAAATACATGAACAAGCCTGTGGATAAGCTATGCGCAAAGTTGCTAGCACCTTCTTGCGTTTGGCTTTTTCATCGCTGCGCAAATTTTAGGCAATAAGGAGTTTCCGGACTCTGCGCTGCCATTCATCGGCCCGACGGACCTTGCACACGTGCGCTATGTTGGAAAACCCACAGAAGCGCTGAACAAGCCTGTGGAAAAGCTATGAGCAGATCAGCTAGATCGCTCTTGCGATTAGCTTTTTCTTAGCTGCCACAATTTTAGGCAAGGCGGGAACTGTCGCAATCAACGCTGCGGCTTGACCACCACGGTGCAGGTGGTGCCAGCGATGAGCATGCGATCAGCCGGCAACTTGTCGATGCGGATGCGTACCGGCACGCGCTGCGCCAGGCGTACCCAGTTGAAGGTCGGGTTCACGTCGGCAAGCAGTTCGCGGCCGGTGGCGGCATCGCGGTCTGTGATACCGCGCGAGATGCTTTCGATATGGCCTTCCAGGGTGGCCTGCCCGTCGAGCATGCGGATCTCCACAGGATCGTTCACGGCGAGATACGGCAGCTTGGTTTCCTCGAAATAGCCGAAGACATAGAAGGAGTTGCTGTCGATGATGGCCAGCTTAGCGCTGCCGGCGCTGGCGTAGTCGCCAACGAAGACGCGCAGGTTGGTGACATAGCCGTCCACGGGGGCACGTACCTCGGTGCGCTCCAGATTCAGCTTGGCGGTCTCCCGCGCGGCCAGCACGGCCAGATATTTGGCGCCGGCCATCGAGGACAGCGAAGCGGCGGTCTCGCGGTTTTCGCTGGTGACGATGGCGCTGTCGAGCCCGGCGCGGCGCGCCGCCTCCCGACTGCGCATGGTCTTGTCGGCCTGCTGGCTGGCCAGCTCGGCTTCGGTCTGGGCCAAGGTGTTGGCGTAACGGCTCTGGTCGATGGTGAACAGCAGCTCGCCCTTGTGCACGAACTGATTGTCGCGTACCGCCACACGGGTGACGATGCCGGAAACGTCAGCGGCAATATTGATGACGTCGGCCTTGACGCGACCGTCGCGCGTCCACGGTGAATACATGTTGTCGTTCCACAGATAGCGGGCGACCAGAGCGGCCAGCAGCAGCATGGCGGCGGTAATGAGGTAGCGCAGGTAGGGGGAGGTTCGCATGGCAATCGCCTTGTTTTGATTTATCGAATCAGCAACGCGCTGAGCAGGCCGAAGACGCAGATCAGCAGACAGATGCGGAACAGCGCGCGATGCCAGACATAGCGGTACACGCCGTAATGGCCGCAGGCCCAGTCGAGCCCGATATGCACCAGCACGCTGAGCAGAAAGACCGGCAGCAGCCCGGGTACCAGTGCACCCAGAAAATCGAACTCACGCGGCATGGCCGTTCTCCTCGACAGATGCCAGAGCGGCCGTATCGAAAGCCGGATCAAGCAGACAGGTATGAATCAGATGCAGATCGGTGATCAGCTCCGCTGCGCCCTGTGCACGACAAGCGGCCATCGCGGCGTCTATCGTCGCAACGGCAGCCTGCCGTGTGTCGGGGCCGGGATGGCGGAAGTACTGTGCCAGCGTGTCGATGCCCGACTGCACCTCGGAAACAGGCCGTGCTCGCGCAGTAAGGGCGCGGCGCAGGCCGATGGCAGCATGGCCTAGTTCAAGCAGGGTCATGGCTTCATTGACGATGACGCGGGTTGCTTCGTCCATGGGTGTGCCGGCACCGCCAAGCTGGCTGAGCAGATCGCGCATGCGGTTTTCAAACTCGTGGCGCAGATGCGACGATACGGTGATGCAGGCCAGTGCGGTTTCGTGCCAGAGCGCCTCGCGGACATGGCGCGGCGAGCCCTGACGATGTTCCGGGAGGATCAGCGCAAACATCAGGCCGGCGATGAGGAGGCCGATGATCTGGGCCGCGCTGTCGTTGATGAAGCTGATGGCGTTGAAGCGCATCAGGTTTTCCGGCGCCACCATCTGCGCGAACATCAGATTGAAGCCGATGCCGATGCCGGCGTGGCGGGGCCAGGTGGCGACATAGGCGCCGAAGGCAAGGAAGGGCAGCATCGACAGCACCAGCATGTCGTAGCCTTCGACCCGATTGAGCATGAAGAAGGCGCAGAAGAAGGCGAACGGCGTGGCCAGCGCAAAGCCCAGCGTCGTGGACCGGATGACCTTGTCCGGCACCGGCGATGAGGACGCCAGGCCGCAAAAGATGGTGGCGATCATGACGGCGCCGGCCGCGCTCGGCCAGTTCAGTGCGTACCAGGCCGTCGCCAGCACCAGCAGCGCAAAGGCATTGCGCAAGCCAGCCGCGACGACGATGCCCGGCGGTGTGGTCGGGCTGTAGGCCGCCGGCAGCGCGGCCGAGTCTTCGTCGGCCTGCCCGCGGTGCGTCGGCAAGGATGCGTAGATGGCGGTCAGGCTTCTGCACTCATCGGCGAGGCGCTGCAGCAGTTCCAGCGCAGTTTCCATATCCAGCTTTTGCGCCGCGTCGAAGCGGTCGGCGCGGGCCTGACGAATGCCTTCGCCCAGCGCAGGAAGACGCTGGCTCAGGGCCTCGAACTTGTCGCGCGTCTCGGCGACCTCGGCCGCTGTCCGGGCCGGCCCGTCAGTCAGTTGCAGGGCCGCACTGAATTCGTCAAACAAGGGCTGCATCAGCGCAGGGATCGGCGAGTTGTCTGTGCGCCGCAAACGCTCCATCAGCTGATGTAAGGTATGGAAGGTCGTCAGCGTGGCCATGGCGGCAACGCTGAAGGCATGCAGCTGGCGACTGCGGATGCGAATCTCGCCGGCCTCGAACACGGCGGCGGAACGCTGCGACTCCAGCGTTGCCACCTCGGTGGCAAAACGCATATGACGCCGCTCCAGTTCGCTCTCCGCCAGCCGATGCTGCATGGCTTCGTGACACAGGGTGGCAAAGTTCAGATACAGGCCGCGAATTTTCTGCACCAGCTGTTCGCTCTGGTGACGGGGAAACAGGACGTCATTGATAAAGGCCGAACAGAGGATGCCGACCGAGATTTCAGTCACGCGCGACACCGCCAGATCGAAGGCAGCCAGCGGCTGATTAAGCGCCGGCAGCGCGATCATGCAGGCGGTATAGCCGGCCAGCACAAAGCCGTAGGAGCGGGCATTGCGCATCATGGCCGAGCCGGCTGTGCACAGACCGCTCCATAGTGCGAGGGCAATGAACAGCAGCATGGCCTGCTGCGGAAACAGACCGATGAAACAGAGTGCGGCGATGCAGCCGATCAAGGTGCCGAGCAGGCGATAGATGCTCTTCTCCAGGGCCATGCCGCTGCTCGGCAAGGCCACGATGAACACTGTCATCATGGCGCTGCGCGGCGAATCGAAACCGAGCCGGAAGGCGATCCACAAAGCCAGGAAGGCAGCCAGCATCGTCTTGACCACGAACAGCCAGCGCGGCCCTTCATCGTCGGGCCAGTCGCGGCCGGCACGCCGCATTTTGGCGGAAAGCCGCAGCCAGGCCGGGCGTGCAGGCAGCAGTTCGGCCAGCGTGCTCACGATCCCTCTTCGAGATTGGCGAGTTGACGGCGCAGCACGCGCTCCTGCTCCTTCAACGCCGTGGCGCTCATGCCGGCGTAACTGCGTTCGAGTACGGCCCAATATTCGGGCGACACCTTTTCGATCAGAGCGCGCCCGCTGCGCGACAGGCTGATGATGACGCTGCGTCTGTCCTCCTCGCTGTTGCGGCGCTGTATCCAGCCCTTCTCGGCCAGCTCGTTGCAGATGCGGGTCATGTTGGCAGGCTTTTCCGAGCAGGCTTCGCCGAGTTCGGAAGCACGCTGGGTTTCATCCTCGGAACCGTAAAGCACCATCAGCACGGTGTGGCTGACCGTGGTCAGGCCGTACTTCTTGAGCGCGGCGTTGATCTGGTCCTGCGTACGTTTCTGGATGTGATACGCCAGCCGGCTCAAGGTAATCAGCTGCTGCGGGTAATCCGGCATGCGGTCGGTGCAACGCGCGATGCGGCGATCGGTGGAATCGAAGCTGCTCATGGCGATACCTCTGCGGAAACGGTTGTGCCCGGCTGCACCGCCGGCGGCAAGCCGCCGCCCAGCGCCAACATCAGGCCGGCGTAGCTCTCCAGACGACGGGCGTTGATCAGCGCGGCCTGCTCTTCTTCGAGCAGCAGCGTGACCTCGCTGTTGAGCACGACCAGATAGTCGGTAATGCCGGCGGCATAGCCTTTGCCGGCCAGCATGCGCGCCTTGCGGGCGGTGGCGACGCCGCCCTCGATCAAATGCTGCTGATGTCGCTGCGATTGCGCCACGGTGAGCGCATTGCTGACGCCCTGCAATGCGCGCAGCAACGTCTCGTTGTAGCTTTCCACGGCAATATCGTAGGCGGCGGTATGCACGCCCAGGTTGCCACGCAGGCGGCCACCGTCGAAGATGGGCAGCGAGACAGCCGGGCCGAAACCGCGGATCGCAGAAGTGCCGTCAAGGAAGCGGGCAAAGCCGAGGCCCTGGAAACCGATGAAGGCCATCAGATTGATATTCGGATAGAAAGCCGCCTTGGCGGCGCCGATGCGCTGCCCGGCCGCTTCGACGCCCCAGCGGC
>DATMTO010000105.1:0-5874 GCA_035564055.1 Rhodocyclaceae bacterium
CGCGCATGCGCAGGCCGAACTCGGCCGCTGCTGCCTGCATGGGCTCGGCATCGATCAGGATGCAGTACGCGGCGAAGCCTTGCTGCGCATGGCGGCCGAGGGTGGCTGGCAGCCGGCGCTGGGCGAGCTGGAGCGCTACTGGTTTGCGCAAGCCGAGGCGGCTCTGAGCGGACCGGAGGGGCTGCGTGATGCCGAGACGGCAGCGGTCCTTTATCGCAAGGCCGGCGAGCTCGGTCATCGCCGCGCCTGTCTCATGCTCGGTCAATGCTACCGGCATGGGGTCGGTGTCGCCCCCGATCATCGTCAGGCGCTGACCTGGTTCCGTCGCGCGGCGACCTTGTTTGATGCCAAGGTCGCCCTGGCCGACATGTACTACTACGGGCAGGGCGTCGAGCAGAACTATCGTGAGGCCGTGCGCTGGCTGCGCGAGGCCGTGGCGCAGCATGAGGATGCCTATGCGCTCTACAGCCTGGCGTATTGCCTTTTGCACGGCCAGGGGGTTCAAATCGACGTGCGTAGCGGGCTGCGCTATCTGCGTCGTGCCGCCGTGCTCGGCGACGCTGGTGCGCAATATGAACTCGGCAGCGCCTACTATCGCGGCCAGTGGTTGGTGCGCAATCCCAAGCAGGCGCTACGCTGGCTGCGCAGCGCGGCTGCGAGCGGACACGAAGAGGCACGGGGGTTCATTGAGCGGATTCAACGCGAAGGCGCATTGAACTGAAACCCGTCGGCGCCGCTGGCGCCGACCTCGCTTGCGCCTTGCACAAGCATTGCATTGGGCCGCTGTTGCGGCCCAATTTTTTTTCGCAAAAGGTCGATCGGTGGGGCGGCACAGCTTCGCCGCCGAGCCGTCTCAAGGCGAAGCGGCCCGTTCGCCGAGCGAGCGACCCAGCAAGAAGTTCTACGGAGATACCCTTAATCGGCGAGCGGCGCAGCCGCGAACCACGGCCACCTCTCCCTCGGGGAAAGGGACGGGGTGAGGGCAAGCCTATCAGCTCGCCATCACCCGATTCTTTCCCGCCCGCTTGGCCAGATACATGGCCTGGTCGGCGCGGCGGATGGTCTCGCTGGCTTCCTCGCCGTTTGCCATGACGCTGACGCCGGCGCTGAAGGTGATCAGCAGCTTGTTGTTATCACTCATGAAATAACGACGCGTCAGTTCGCGCTGGACGCGTTCCATCGCCTTGACCGCATCCTCCATGCCGGTATCCGGCAGAAGGATGACGAACTCCTCGCCGCCGAAGCGCACCAGCGTGTCCTGGGGGCGAATGGCTTCGCGGGTGACGTTGGCGAGATGCTGCAAGGCCAGGTCACCGGCACGGTGGCCGAGGGTGTCGTTGATCTGCTTGAAGTTGTCGATGTCCAGCAGGGCGATTGAGAGCGGGGCATCGTGGCGGCGGGTACGTGCCACTTCGCGCTGCATGGCTTCTTCCATGCCCTTGCGATTGAGGGCGCCGGTAAGCGGGTCCACTCGCACCATCTCGCTGGCCTGTGAGAGCTCAGACATGAGACGCTCGACCTCGTGTTCGGCTTCCTGTACGCGGCGGCGCATGCTGCCCACATCGTCGTGCGAGCGTGCCGTGTTGATCTGCATATTGCGCGTTTCGCGCATCACCTCTTCGAGCACGGCCGAGACTTCGCTGATGTCGCGTGCCTGGCTGATGCGCGTGGCGCAGGCCTCGATCTTGTCGTGGTAGTCGCCGGTGGTGCTGGAAAAATCACCGAGCCGGTCCACGAAGGTGGCCAGCATCTGCTTGAGACGGTCATTGGCTTCGAGCAGATTGCGCTTGAGCGCACTCTGCTTGTAGATCACGTCCTTGAGCTGCCGCTCCACCGTGTCCAGTGTGCGCAGATCAAGCGGTTTGGCCAACATGTCGGAGACCGTGGTGATCTGTCCATGCAGCCACTCCTCGTCGATGACGATCTCGCCGATGTTCTGGATCAGCAGCTTGAGGATGCCCAGCAGTTCGGACTTGAGCTCGGCCTGGTCTTCGGCGGCATAGCTGACGCGGTAGCTGAACTGCTTGAGCTGCGACAGCATGTCGTTGATCTGTTTTTCCTGCGTGGCGGCGCGAACCGTCCGCGCCAGTTGAACCGACTGCTCGGCCAGTTCCGGCGCGTCGTGCAGCAGGGCATGCATCGGCTCTTCAAGCACGCGGGCGAGCAGGTCTCTCAGTTCGCCGGTGATCGGCTTGGCCAGAATGACCGTCGGCTTCGGTTCCTCGGCGGCGGCAGCCTCTTCGGGTAGGGTCGCCTGAACGCCTTCTTCCGGCGTGGTGTTGCGGCTCCAGTGGCGGACGATATTCTGCAGGCGCTGAAACAGGGTTTCCGGCGAGCCAGACGCGCGCAGCACATGGTCCAGCGATTCGCGTTTCTTGGCCTGGGTCAGGCTGGCGCTGCGGACTTCAAGCTGTGACAGCAGATCCTTGAGCATTGGCCCCCACGGCAAGGGATCGCTACCGCCACGTTCGAAAATTTCGGCCAGCGCGTCGCGCAGTCCGTCCCAGTTGCCGGAGCTGATGGCTGCATCCAGCAGACGCCCGTAGCGTACCTGTTCGGTAGTGCTGGCCGGCATGGCTGCCGCCAGTTGCTTGAGCGCGTTGCTAGGAAATGCCTCTGGCGTCTTGACGCCGGAGATCTCGTTGTACAGCGTCAGGTAATTGTCGGGGGTTGGCGGAATCCGGCGCATGGCCAGTTGACGCAGTGTTTCTCGGGCGATCTCGGAAGGTTGCATGTCGGGGTCTTCGCTCATTGTCCGCCTCGCCTATTCGACCAGTGCGCGCTCCAATCCGTAGCGGATCATTTCGGCATTGCTGCGCAAATTGGTCTTTTCAATGATGCGGGCGCGATAGGTGCTGACGGTTGCCACTGAGAGGCTCAGCTGCTCGGCAATCTGGGTCAGAGTCTTGCCCGAGGCGATGAGTATGAACACTTCATACTCGCGGTCGGACAGGTTTTCGTGCGGTGCCTTTTCGCTGTCGTCGGTAATCGCCTCGGCGAGGCGCTCCGCCAGCGACGGGCTGATGAACTTCTTGCCGGCAGCCACCTGGCGAATTGCCGTCACCAGCAGCTCGGGCGCACTCTGCTTGGTCAGGTAGCCCGAAGCGCCGGACTTGATGGCACGCACGGCGTATTGCTCTTCCGGATGCATGGACAGGATCAGCACCGGCAGGCGCGGGAATTCCTTCTTCAACTGCTTGAGCGTATCGATGCCGTTGCGGTTGGGCATGGTCACGTCGAGCAGGAATACATCCCACTGCTGGCTGCGGGCCAGACGCAGGGCATCGGCGCCGTCGTCGGCCTCGCCGGCGACAAGCAGGTCGTCAGTCTCGGACAGTATCTGCTTCAGACCCTGGCGAACAATGGCGTGGTCGTCGGCTATCAGTACGTTGATCTTGTCGGCCATCATTTGCGGTTCAGAAAAGGTTGCCCTGCGGCGCTATCGGTTCCAGTTCGGTGGTTCCCACATCGGCGGCGCCGGCTAGGGGAATCTGCAATTGCAGGCAGGTGCCGCCATGCTCGCCAGGACGAATATCGAAACTGCCGGCCAGCGCATGCACACGTTCGCGAATGCCGCGCAAGCCGAAGGATTTACGCTTGGCCATGTCGGCATCCGAGATGCCGCGGCCATTGTCGCGTATTTCCAGCGCAATGCTACCGTTTTCCCGCTGCATGCGCACGACCACCAGCGATGCGTGTGCATGCTTGGCCACATTTGTCAGCGCTTCCTGAACCACACGGAAAATTGCAAGCGAAGTGTCAGGATCGACCTCGCCGTCCTCAAAGCTCTCGCAATGGGTGCGGCAGGTGATGCCGGTACTCCCGGCAAAGTCCTCGGCCTGCGACTCGATCGCCGCCGACAGGCCGAACTCCTTGAGAATGCCGGGGCGCAGCTGCCGCGCCACGCGGCCGGCCGTGCTCATGGCCTGGTCGAGCAGGGCTTCAATCGAGCGGACCTTGGTTTTCAGTACGTCGGCCTCAGGCCCGTGCCGGGTTGTTCCGGGCGCTGCGGTGTTCGAAGTCAGCGTGGCAGCATCGTTCCCCGGCAGTTTTCCGGCCAGTAGCGACGCCTCGATCTTGAGGCGTACCAGGATGCTGCCGAGTTCGTCGTGAATGTCGCGGGCGATACGCTCGCGCTCCGCTTCCTTGGCGGCTTCGAGGTGCGAGGACAGCTCGGCCAGCTGCTCGCGCGAGTTGCGCAGCTCGACCTCGATGTCCTTGCTGTGGCTGATATTGGTGACGATGCCCTGCCACTCGACCACGTTGCCGTCGAGAACCTGCGGCGTCGAGCGCAGATTGACCCACTTGGCCTTGCCGCGGCTGCGGATGCGGCCTTCCCAGTTGAGCATGCTGGCGTGCTCGGCCGATTCAGCCAGGGCCGACAACAGGCTCTTGCGGTCGCCGGCCTCGACCGCATCGACGAAGCGCTGGGCCGATGCCAGCAGCTCGTGCTGCTTGAGGCCGAGAATCTTGTGGCAGCCTTCGCTGACGTACAGGAAACGGAAGTTGCCATCGGCTTCGAGACGCAGCTGGAACACCATGCCGGGCAGGTTCGAGGCCAGGGCCCGGAAGCGCGACTCGCTTTCGCGCAGCATTTCCAGCGCCACCCGGTGCTCGTTGCGCTGGCGCGCCTCACGCACTTCGCGCTCAATCGCTGGCAGCAACAGCTCCAGATGATTCAGTTCGATCACGTCGTGAGCGCCGCTCTTCATGGCACGCAGTGCCTGCTTCTCGTCGAGCCCGGGGGTGATCACGATGAAGGGCAGGTCCAGTCCGAGATCGCGGATATTGCGCTGCGCCGTGCTTGGCGCCAGACCATTGATGCCCGGCACGCACAGGACGGCGTCCCAGCCTTGCCGGCCGAGCGCATTGCGCAGGTCGACCACGTTCGCCAGACGCTCCCAGTAAGGGACCAGTCCGACCTCGCGCAACATGTCCACCAGCGGCGCAATGGCGGCATCGCTCGGCGCAACAAACAGAAGGCGCAACAGCGGATCGGTCTTCAGGGTAATCGGGGAGGGCGACGCGGGCATTGGGCAAGTTTACCGGCTCGGGACGGTTATAATTCGCGCCGCAAACTATTTTTGCGCATTTTCCCGGCTGCGCTCGCAGCCGTCTGAAAGTCCCGTGCCGGCATAGCTCAGTTGGTAGAGCAGCTGATTTGTAATCAGAAGGTCGTGAGTTCGATTCTTACTGTCGGCACCAACAACCACAAGGGTTCCCGTTCGTTGGGACCTATTTAGACCCTAGTCCGTAGGCCCTAGCATCCAGCCCTCTGGAAAGCCATGTGCTGTCTAGAGACTGCTCCTTGGCGTTACCTGTTCTGTAGCTGTCAGGTATCTGTTGCGTGCAAATTCCGTAACAGTTTGGAGCAAATATGCATACGAAAAAGGTCCGTCTATCGGATTCTGTCATTAGGTCCCTGGAGCGTCCAACAGGAGCCAAGCGTATTCGGCTTTGGGACTTAGACATCCCCGGACTCTTAATTGAGGCCTCATCAACTCAGTCTCGTTTCGTGGTCCGCCTTGATGGGGAGTACACGACTTTAGGGACATGGCCCTTCCTTCAAGTGGAGGTCGCCCGCTTAATGGCGCTGGAGATGCTTCGTGAGGTAGAACTAAAGAAGCTCCGAAGTCGTTTCCCCGAGGTGGCCTCTCTAATGTTTGGAGGGGAGTACGTCTCTTCAGCCTCGGAAACGGCTCCGACTAAACCGCGTATCGCAAAGGCTAAGGCAAGCAGATAAGGGACAGACGAGTTGTTATGCCGCCAGTCTATCAAGCAAGTTCTTCACGGAGGTCTTATGCCAGGAACCCCTTCTAGGAGTCAGCATACCGCGCTCATTCAGGGCAGCTGCAAGGGCTCCTAGGGTCACCA
>DATMTO010000106.1:0-1695 GCA_035564055.1 Rhodocyclaceae bacterium
ATCATGGCCACGCACAGCACCACGCCGCTGAAATCCAGATAGCTGCCGCGGAAGAAGACCAGCAGCAGGGCGAAGGTTACCGCCGCCCACAGACCGAGCACAAACACCGGAATGGCGATCGCCAGCGACGGCCCCATGCGGCTCCTGATCTCGCTCATGATGTCGCGGCCATCCTCTGAAGTGCCGAAGTCGAAGGCAAACATGGCCAGCGACTTGTCGAAGAAAATCGTGTCGGTGGCCTTGGCCGTACCGGCGGCCTTGGCGTTCCACAGCAACGGCTTGTCGTAGCCGCGCTCGACCTTCCACTTGGCGATGGCCTCGGGCGTGACCCGCTTCGCACCCAACTGCATGCGCGCCATGTCATCGGGCGTATTGACGACGAAGAACAGTGCGAAGGTGATGAGATTCACCCCGATCAGAATCGGGATCGCGTACAGGAAGCGCCGGATCAGGTACGTCAGCATGGCAGCCAGTGTAACGCGCCGCCGCACCGGCCTGTAGCTCCGAATAAGCAGGAAATAGGGGCGAAATCGGCGCCATCGCCATTCCTGTATGCAACAGTCATGAAACCGCGCCGCGGGTATCATGTGTGCTCGACCATACTTCCGGGATCGCCTTGTTCGCCACCTTCTCCCATCATGCCGCCCTCGCCACCCCGCTGTTCCTGCTGGTGCTGGTCGGCTATGCGCTGATGCGCTTCGGCAAGTGGCCCGGCGAAGTGGCCGACGCCCTGACGCGCTTCGTCTTCAACGTCGCCATGCCGGCGCTGCTGTTCAACCTGATGAGCGACTTTTCCAAGCTGCCGCCGGTGGATGCACGGCTATTGATTGCCTTTTTCGGCGGCTGCATCATCACCTTCGTGATCGCGCGCCTGATCGCCTGGAAATGTTTCGGGCTCGACGGCGTCGGCCAGTCGGTATTTGCGCTCGGTGGCATCTTCTCCAATAACGTTCTGCTCGGTATTCCGCTGGCCAAGCTGACCCTTGGCGACGAATCCCTGCCGGCAGCCGCGCTGGTCATCGCCTTCAATGCATTGACCCTGTGGACCATGGTCACCATCTCGGTCGAATGGGCGCGCCACGGCTCCTTCTCGGTCAAGGGTTTCGGCAAGACCACCGTCAATGTGCTGAAGAACCCGCTGGTGTCGGCCATCCTCATCGGTGTGGCCTTCGGCATGACCGGTCTGACGCTGCCGCATCTGATCAAGGAGCC
Organism: Rhodocyclaceae bacterium; assembly: GCA_035564055.1. Classification (GTDB taxonomy): domain Bacteria; phylum Pseudomonadota; class Gammaproteobacteria; order Burkholderiales; family Rhodocyclaceae. The sequence goes on from DATMTO010000106.1 coordinate 1,213, forward strand.
GCTCAACCTGATCTCGGCTTCGACCATGCCGATGGCCCTGATCGCCCTGGGTATGGGGCTGGCCGAATATGGCATCAAGCAGGGCTGGCAGATCAGCGCCGGCATCACCTTCGTCAAGCTGATACTGCAGCCGCTGATCGTGTGGGGCATTGCCGTCCTGATCGGCCTGCCGACACTGGAAACGCGCACCGTAGTGCTGCTCGCTTCGATTTCGACCGGCATCAACGTCTATCTGATGTCGCGCCAGTTCAAGAGTATTGAGGGCCCGGTCGCTTCGGCACTGGTGCTGACTACGGTGGTCGCGGCGCTGACCGTGCCCCTGCTGCTGACGCTGACGGAGTAAAACCTGCATGCTGCTATTGCGCACCGCCGCCATTCGCCGCCTCGAAGCCCGCCACATTCCGGCCGCCCAGCCGCCGCTGATGGACCAGGCCGGACTGGCTGCCGCGGACTTCGCCAGCGAGATCGTCGGGCCTGAACCGC
>DATMTO010000107.1:0-2410 GCA_035564055.1 Rhodocyclaceae bacterium
CAGGGTCAGTGGGTTGATGTCGAATACCAGCCACCCGACCAGTGCGACGGCAATGGTGCCGAGACCGATGCGGCCGCCGCCGAGCATCGGCATGCCGCCACCACGGCGGTCTTCAACATTGTCGCTTTCGCGGTTTCCTTCCCAACGCATGCGGTCCTCCACCAAGCAATAGGCTTACTGCGGCAGAATAGCAGCATCTCCGTCAGGTTTCTGCTGCCCATCCAAAGGCCTTCATGCTCGCCCTGCTCGCACTGACCCTCAAGAAAACCATTACCCTCTTCGCCCTGGTCGGGCCGGTCGGAGTCATTCCGATCTTCCTCTCCTCCGTCGAGAGCGAAGGGCTGCGCGGCAAACTCACCTTTGCGCGCGCCATCGGCATCAGCGTCACGGTGGCGCTTCTGATTGCGGCCTTCCTGGGCTTGCCGCTGCTCGGACTGCTTGGCGTTTCGCTCGGCGCCATGCAGGTCGGCGGCGGCATTATCGTGTTGCTGCTGGCCATCGCCATGGTGCTGGGTCAGGAAACCACCTTCAAGGGTGTGCCAAGCGGCACCAAACCCGGCGAAGCGCGCGAACTTTCCATCATCCCGCTGGCGGTGCCGCTACTCGCCGGGCCGGCGGCCTTCAGTTATGTGATGGCCAATAGCGTCTGGAGCGGATACCTCGATCTCATCCACGTCGTGCTGCCCATCGTGATCGTCGGTGGTGCATGCTGGTTCGTGTTTCGCAGCGCCGCCCTGGCCGGCCGTGCGGCACGCAAGTCGACGCTGAATCTGGTGGAGCGTATCGGCGGCTTCATTCTCGCCGCCATGGCGATCGAAATGATCGCGGCCGGGCTGCGCAGCCTGTTCCCGCTGCTGTCCAGCTGAAACGGCCAATCACTCACCCTTGCGTGCGAAAGGCGGCAAGCGCAGGCTGATGAAGTAGGTCAGCACGGCCAGGACGATACAGCCGATGAACGCGACATGCACGCCGCTCACCAGCCCCTTTCTGGCATGGGCAAGCAAAACTTCGGCGTCGAATGACAAGGCCTGCCCTAGTTGCAGCAACTGCTGCTGATCGGCCGTGCGCACCAGCAGTTGCGGGTTTTCGAATAGATGCAGTATGCGCGGATCGGTAATGCCATTTTGCTGCAGCATCGCGCTGGCGCCCTGACTGAAGCCGATACTGACCGCGAGTCCGGCAAGGCTGGCGCCGAACATGCTGCCCAGCGTACGCAAAGTCTGGATCAGCGCCGAGGCGGCACCCTGATCGGCACGCCCGACGCTGGCCTGGATCTGCAGGGTCAGATTCGGCAACTGAAAGCCGAGGCTGAAACCGCACAGCGCGAACACGGACATCAGGACGACATGCGAGGTGCCGCGCTCGACCCAGCACAAGGCCGCGATGCTGAGGATAAGCCCGATCACACCGTAGGAAAACAGGCGCTCGGCGTGGGCAATACGTGGAATCAGGCGACCGTTGACCACGCTGCCGATGGTGATGGAGACCAGTAGCGGCGTGAGCACCAGTCCGGCTTGCTTGGGCGAGAGCGAGAAGCCGCCTTGCAGCAGCAAAGGCGTGTAGAACAGCAGCACAAAGAGAATGAGCCCGGTCATGAGTGCCAGCATGGCGAGGCGCCGTACCGCCGGCTCGGCGAACAGGTGCGGCGGAATCACCGGCGCGGATGTGCGGCGCTGGTGTTGCACGAATACGCAGCCGAGCACGAAGGCAAGCGCGATCAAGCCCCAGAAGGCCACGCTCGTGAAGCCGAGCTGCTCGCCCATTTCGGTGGTCAGAAGCAATGTACCGACGGCCAGGCTAAGCAGCACCACGCCGGGCCAATCGAGCGCCTTGCCGCTTTTTTCGTCGTGCCGTATCCACGGCAGATAGCGCCAGACGATGGGTAGCGCCAGCATGCCGACCGGCAGGTTGACGTAGAACACGCTGCGCCAGCCGAGATGTTCGGTCATCCAGCCGCCCAGCGCCGGCCCCAGCGCCGAGGCGACGCCAAAGGCGGCGGACAGCATGACCTGCCAGCGCACGCGCTCCAGGGTCTCGGGGAACAGATCGCTGACCGAGGCAAAGGCGGAGCCCATCAGCATGCCGCCGGCAATGCCTTGCAGTCCGCGCGCCAGGACCAGTTGCAGCATGCTCTGCGCCATTCCGCACAAGACCGATGCCAGTGTAAACAGCACGATCGAAGCGAGCAGGTAAGGCTTGCGGCCATGCAGATCGCCGAGACGGCCGATCACCGGAATCAGGATTGCGTTGCCAAGCAGATAGGCGGCCGCCACCCAGGGATAGAGCCGGAATCCTTGCAGCTCGGCGACCATCTGCGGCAATGCAGTGCCGACCACGGTCTGATCGAGGGCGATCAGCACCATGACAACGGAAATACCGGCGAGCGCGGCGACGGGGCGGGACATGAGCG
>DATMTO010000108.1:0-5953 GCA_035564055.1 Rhodocyclaceae bacterium
CGCGATACACGCTGACAGCAGACTTGATCGCCAGGGCCATTTCGTCGAGCTGGCGGGCGCCGTCGGCGGTGTTGGCGGATTCGGCCGAGTTTTCCTCAGCCATATGGGCGATGCGTTCCACTTCCTGGGCAATGTGCGTGGACGCGACGCTCTGCTCCTTCACGGCATCGGTGATCTCACTGACCATGCCGACCATATCGTTGGCGCCGCTCTGGATCTTCTCAATCGCGTTGCCGGCGCTGCGCGCCGATTCGACCCCCGCGGTAACGGCCTCAACCGCGTCGTCCATGCTGCGCGAGGCGTTGATAGCGCCGTCCTGGACACGGCCAAGCAGTGAGGCGATCTCTTCGGTCGACTTGGCGGTGCGTTCGGCCAGCTTGCGAACTTCATCGGCCACCACAGCGAAGCCGCGGCCTTGTTCGCCGGCGCGGGCGGCCTCGATAGCGGCATTCAGCGCGAGCAGGTTGGTCTGATCGGCAACTTCCTTGATCACGGTGACGGTCGAGGAGATGGTTTCGCTGAGCGTCTTCAGATCGTTGATGGCGTCGGCGGAAGTGCGCACGGTGTCGGCAATGTGATTCATGCGATCAACCGTGGCGAGTATGACTTCGGCACCCTTCTCAGCTTCCTTGCCGGAACTGGCGGCGTGATTGCCGACTTCGGAGGCGCGCGTCGCGATGTGATTCACGCTGACAGTCATTTCCTCGATGCTGGCGGCCATGCCGGCGGCGGAATCGCTTTGCGTCATCGAGCTGGTCGAGATTTCGCCGGCTGAGCGGGACATGCCGGCGGCAGCCTTGTAGATGCCGTCGATACCGTTCTGGATGTCACGGAAGCTCTGTTGCAGCTTGCCGAGCAAGCCCTCATAGGCCTGAACGGCCTGACCGATTTCGTCGTCGGTCTTGAGGTTGAGGCGATGCGTGAAGTCGAGATCGCGCGTGGTGGTGACCAGCGAGTCGCGCATGGCGTTGATCGGGGTAACGATGGAGCGGCCGATAACAAAGCCGCCACCGGCGACCAGGGCGATCATGATCACCGCAAAGCCAATGCTGATACGGGTCGTCTGGGTGAATTCTGCATCGCTGGTATCGGCGATTTCCTGCGCCACCTTGGCATTGACGTCGATGACCTTGTCCAGGGCATCCGTGAACCCCTTACGTTTGGGCGTTGCTTCCTTGCCCATCAGCATCTGGGCTGTGGTCTTGTCGCCGGCACGGGAGGCGGCCATGACCTTTTCGGCAAAGTCGCAGTAGGCAGTGAAGGCATCCTTGGTTTCCTTCATGGCCTGGCGGTCGGTTTCATTCGTGACCAGATTTTTCTCGTAGTAATCCAGATCCTTATTGACCGAGCTGCGGAAGCCTTGAATACGTTCGGCTTGTTTATCCATGTCCTTTTCGTCGTTGGAAAGGACGTGGCGATACACCACCGCGTGCATCACGGTCACGTCGCGCTGGATGTCGGAAAGTTTGGAGAGGCTGGGCACGATGTTGGTGTTGACGTCGTGCAGCTTGGTATTGAGGCGGTACTGACCGCGGATCGTGATGATGCCCAGAATGACAAGGGCGATGATGGGCAGGATCACCAACCAGGTGATTTTCTTGCTAATGGACATATTTTTCCCTCCTGAGCCTAGATCGGCGGCAATCTGTTGTGCATCCCGGGCGGCTTATTCATTTGGCATTTCTGCGCTTGCTCAGCCGAGCCCAAGCGGCCTTATCCGAGTATAAGGCAGCCTTATTTTTTTTGTTGAAAATGCGAGCTCAGCTGACGTTGGGCGAATGCAGGTGTTGTCCAATCGTCTGCAGCAGTTGGCCAAAAAGCTTGGGGTTGGCGGCAATCAGGTCGCCACTGGTGAGGAAATCCTGCTCTCCCTTGGTATCTGAAACCAGACCTCCGGCCTCGGTGATGAGCAGGCTGCCGGCGGCCATATCCCAAGGGGCAAGACCGAATTCCCAGAAGCCGTCGAGGCGGCCGCAGGCAACCCAGGCCAGGTCCAGGGAGGCTGCACCCGGGCGGCGCATGCCGGCGGTCTTTTGGGTCAGCTCCTTGAAGATGGCCAGATACTGGTCGATCTTGTCGAACATGCGATAGGGGAAGCCGGTACCGATCAGGGCGTCGGCCAGCTTGACGCGATTGGCAACGCGAATGCGCTTGTCATTGAGAAAGGCACCTGCGCCCTTGCTGGCGGTGAAGATCTCGTTGCGGTTCGGGTCGTAGACGACGCCGTGTTGCATGATGCCGTTCTGGGCGAGGCCGATGGAGACCGCGTACTGGGGGAAGCCGTGAATGAAGTTGGTGGTGCCGTCGAGTGGATCGATGATCCACTGGAACTCGGAATCGCCCTCGCTGCCAGTGGAGGCGCCGGACTCCTCTGCTAGAATCGCATACTTCGGATACGCATCGGTCAGTACTTCGATGATGGCGGCCTCTGCGGCCTTGTCGATTTCCGTGACGTAGTCGCTTTGCTGCTTGGTGGCGACCTTGACCTGGCCCAGGTCGAGACTGGCGCGATTGATGATCTGACCGGCGCGACGCGCCGCCTTGATGGCGATGTTGATTGTCGGGTGCATGGGATTCTGGATTTGTGCAGGAACGATGCAGCGGCAGGGACCTGCCGAGCGGATGCCGACATTTTAACTGATAAGCCCCATGAACGATCCCCTTTCGCACATCCGCATTGTGCTGTCGCGCACCAGTCACCCCGGCAATATCGGCGCCGCCGCCCGGGCCATGAAAACCATGGGCCTGTCGCGCTTGTATCTGGTCTCTCCCCGACATTTGCCCGAAGAGCAGGCAATCGCCATGGCCTCCGGCGCCGACGACGTGCTGGCGGCCGCGACGGTGGTGGATACGCTGGAGCAGGCACTGCACGGGACTACGCTGGCGGTGGCCCTGACGGCACGGCGGCGCGATCTGTCTGCGCCCATCGCCTGGGTCCGTGATGCCGTGCCCGAGGCGCTGGCGAGCGCAGGGCAGGGCGAGCTTGCCTTCGTCTTCGGCAACGAGACGGCCGGCCTTTCCAATCAGGAAACCGATCTGTGCCAGCGTCTGGCGATGATTCCCGCCAATCGGGAATACAGCTCGCTGAATCTGGCGGCCGCGGTGCAAGTCGTGTGCTACGAGTTGCGGCTGGCCGGACTGGATGTTGGCGCGCCGCCGCCGGTGCATTAGGCCGGAGTGCCGGCTTCGCATGCCGAAGTCGAAGGGTTGATCGGCCATATCGAGGCCGCAGCCGTCAAGAGCGGCTTCCTCGACCCGGCTCAACCCAGGCGCCTGATTCCGCGCGTGCGCCGGCTGCTGGCCCGCGCGAGGCCTGAGAAGGAGGAGGTCGCCATTCTGCGCGGTCTGCTGTCTTCCCTGATGGACACCCGCTACTGGCCCAAATAGGAAATCGAAAAGAAGCCCCGGCCCGGGCTTGACGAAGAAGATAAGGTTATTGGTCCCGGGTCCTATGGAAAAAACCGGGTTCGGTCCAATCTACCCGGCTTGTCCGACATTCAGGAGTGGAGTAGCAGCATGTTCAGCCAATTGCGTGAGGATATTGCCAGCGTGTTTGCCCGCGACCCCGCGGCGCGCTCGACCTGGGAAGTCCTGACCTGCTATCCGGGCCTGCATGCGCTGACCCTGCATCGTCTGGCGCACTGGTTCTGGCGGCAACGCCTACGCTGGCTGGCGCGCTTCACTTCGCACCTTACGCGCTGGCTGACCGGCATCGAGATTCATCCGGGGGCCACCATTGGCCGTCGCGTATTTATTGATCATGGCATGGGGGTCGTCATCGGCGAGACTGCCGAGATCGGCGACGACGTGACGCTGTATCACGGCGTGACGCTGGGCGGCACCTCCTGGAACAAGGGCAAGCGCCATCCGACCCTGAAGGCTGGTGTAGTCATCGGCGCCGGCGCCAAGGTACTCGGCCCGATCACCCTGCATGAGGGCGCCAAGGTTGGTTCCAACGCTGTGGTCGTGCGCGATGTGCCGGCCGGCGCCACTGCTGTCGGTATTCCGGCGCGCATCATCGATGCCGAGAGAGATCAAGCAAGAGAGCAGAAGGCCGAGACCATGGGCTTCTCCGCCTATGCCGTCACCGGCAATCAGGACGACCCGCTGGCCAAGGCGATTCACGGCCTGCTCGACCACGCGGTCGAAACCGACCGTCGCCTCGAAAGCCTGCTGGCACAGCTGGAACGGGCCGGTGTGGCGGTGGAGGACGAGTGTGCCACCGCGGACAAGTTCGACCCGAATTACCTGGGCAAGATAGTTGACTGATTTTGTCGGGATATGTATAGTTGACTGAAACTATCGGGTATTAGTTTTATCGGCACTTGCATAAGCGGTTTTTTGCAAGAAATTCAGGCGCTTGTGCCTTGAGTTGCCGGCCCGTGTAGCCATATGCAGTGAGCGCGCCAGTGAACGGGTGCGCTGCCGACAGGAGTCAGCCAAATGCGATTGACCACCAAGGGACGCTTTGCCGTCACCGCCATGATCGACCTCGCCATGCGCCAGCATGAGGGGCCGGTGACGCTCGCCGGGATCAGCGAGCGCCAGCGCATTTCCCTGTCCTATCTCGAACAGCTCTTCGGCAAGCTGCGCCGCCATGCGCTGGTCGCCAGCGTGCGCGGCCCGGGTGGCGGTTATTGTCTGGCCAAGCCCTTGGCCGACGTGTCCGTTGCCGACATCGTGCATGCGGTGGACGAGCCGCTTGACGCCACCCAGTGCGGCGGCAAGAAGAATTGCCACGACGACCGCACCTGCATGACGCATAGTCTGTGGACCAACCTCAACGCCAAGATGAACGAGTATCTGAGCTCGGTCAGCCTGGCCGATCTGGTGGCGGAACAGCATCGCCATCCGGAAAATAATCTGCCCTGCACCTCGGTTTTGCGCGACGAGCGCATGGCCAAGCAGAGCGTGGGCGCTCCCGCGGTCTGACACCATGTTTGCCCCGGCCTATCTCGACTACAACGCCACGACGCCGCTGGAACCGGCAGTGCTGGCGGCCATGCTGCCGTATCTCGAGCAGCAGTTCGGCAATGCGTCGAGCCGCCATGAATACGGACGTGCCGCACGCAAGGCCATTGACGAGGCGCGCCAGCAGGTGGCGCACGCCACCGGTTCGCATCCGACCGAAGTGGTATTCACCAGCGGCGGTTCCGAGGCCAACAATCTTTTCCTCAAGGGCGCTGCCGCGAATTTGAAGCCGGGCCTGATCGCGATTTCAGCCATCGAGCATCCCTGTGTGCGTGAACCGGCCAAGGTTCTCAAGCGCCAGGGATGGACGATGCATGAGATTGCTGTGGATGTGGCCGGCTGCATCGATGCAACCGATTACGCTGATACTTTGGCGAATTCCCCGAAGCTGATTTCCGTCATGCGCGCCAACAACGAAACCGGCGTGCTGCAGGACGTGGCGGCGCTGGCCGAGCAGGCTCGGCCGACCCGGGCCTGGTTTCACAGCGACGCAGTTCAGGCGCTGGGCAAGGTGCCGGTCGATTTCCGCGCCCTGGGTGTCCACGGCCTTACGGTATCGGCGCACAAGATCGGCGGCCCCAAAGGTGCCGCGGCGCTGATCGTCGACAAGCGCGTTGAGATCGCGCCGCTGATTTCCGGCGGCGGCCACGAGCGCGGCCTGCGCTCGGGCACCGAGAACGTCGCTGCCATCGTCGGCTTTGGCGCTGCCTGTGAAATTGCCGTGCAGCGCCTCGACAGCCTGCCGCAGCGTTTGCGCGTTTTGCGCGACGAACTGGAGCAGGGCTTGGTAGCACAAGGCGCGCACATTTTCGGCGTACAAGCCGAGCAACGTCTGTCGAACACCGTGTATTTCAGCATTCCCGGCATCGACGGCGAAACGCTGGTGGGCAAACTGGATCGTGTCGGTTTTGCGGTGGCGAGCGGAGCAGCATGCTCCAGTGCCAACCCCGAGCCTTCGCACGTATTGCTGGCCATGGGCGTC
>DATMTO010000109.1:0-2268 GCA_035564055.1 Rhodocyclaceae bacterium
CTGCTCACGGCCACGGCCCGAGCACCACGGTTTCGTCGCCGGCTCGCGTCGCTGTCATGTTCGCCGTCGCCGCCGTCCTGTTCGGCCTGATCGGCTATGGCGCCCCGACCGCCTTCCTCGGTCACCTGACCGTATTCGTGCTCGGCTGCTTCATCGGCTACATGGTGGTGTGGAACGTCACGCCGGCCCTGCATACGCCGCTGATGAGCGTGACCAATGCAATCTCCTCGATCATCGTGATCGGCGCCCTCGTGCAAGTGGCCCCGCCGCTGGCCGACGGCATCACCCGTCCCGAGCTGCTGATCAAGGTAATGGCGGCTGTCGCCATCGCCCTGACGGCGATCAATATGTTCGGCGGCTTCGCGGTGACGCGTCGCATGCTCGACATGTTCCGCAAGAACTAAGGAGAACCAAGTGTCTGCAAATCTGGCTACTGTCTCCTACATCGGGGCAACCATTCTCTTCATCCTCAGCCTGGGCGGTCTGTCCCATCCTGAGACTTCGCGCCGTGGCAATTTCTACGGCATGGTCGGTATGGGCATCGCCGTGCTCGCCACGGTCTTCGGGCCGCGCGTCAGCGCCTCCGGCTATGCCTGGATCATCATCGCGCTGGTCGTCGGCGGTTCCATCGGCCTGTTCGCGGCAAAGAAGGTCAAGATGACCGAAATGCCGGAACTGGTTGCGCTGATGCACAGCTTCGTCGGTCTGGCCGCTGCACTGGTCGGCTACGCCAGCTATATCGATCCGTCGCTGCACTTCGAAGGCACCGAAAAGGTCATTCACGAAGTCGAGATCTATGTCGGCATCCTGATCGGCGTGGTCACCTTCGCCGGTTCGCTGATTGCCTTCGGCAAGCTGAACGGCAAGATCGGCGGCAAGCCGCTGCTGCTGCCGGCGCGCCACTGGATCAATCTCGGCATGCTGCTGCTGGTGATCTGGCACGGTCGTGAGTTCATCAATGCCAAGGACATCTCCGAAGGCATGCAGCCCCTGATCGTCATGACCGTCATCTCGGTTCTGTTCGGTTTCCACATGGTCATGGCCATCGGCGGCGCCGACATGCCGGTGGTGGTGTCGATGCTGAACAGCTACTCGGGTTGGGCCGCTTCGGCCACCGGCTTCATGCTCAACAACGACCTGCTGATCGTCACTGGCGCCCTCGTCGGCTCCTCCGGTGCGATCCTGTCGTACATCATGTGCAAGGCCATGAACCGCCACTTCATCAGCGTGATCGCCGGTGGTTTCGGTGCAGCCCCCGCCGCCTCGGCCGGTGCCGCAGCCCAGCCTGAAGGTGAAGTGACGCCGCTGACCTCGGCTGAAACCGCCGAACTGTTGCGTGAAGCCAAGAGCGTGGTGATCGTTCCGGGCTACGGCATGGCCGTCGCCCAGGCCCAGCATACCGTCAACGAAATCGTGCAAACGCTGCGCGCCAAGGGTGCCAATGTGCGCTTCGCCATCCACCCGGTGGCCGGCCGCATGCCCGGTCACATGAACGTGCTGCTGGCTGAAGCCAAGGTGCCGTACGACATCGTGCTGGAAATGGACGAGATCAACGAGGACTTCCCGGACACCGACGTGGTCATGGTGATCGGCGCCAACGACATCGTGAACCCGGGTGCTGAAGATGACCCGAGCAGCCCGATCGCCGGCATGCCTGTGCTGCAGGTGTGGAAGGCGCAGACCTCGATCGTCATGAAGCGCTCGATGGCCTCCGGCTACGCCGGCGTCGACAATCCGCTCTTCTACAAGGAAAACAATCGCATGCTGTTCGGCGATGCCAAGAAGATGCTGGACGAAGTGCTCGCCTCGCTCAAGGCCGCCGCCTGAGACTGAGTCTGCGCTTCACGAAAAAGGCAGCCCCGGTGCAAACCAGGCTGCCTTTTTTATTGCTGTTAAAAAGCGCTATGATGCCGACTCCACACACCTCGTGAGGCTTATCATGCGCATGCGCACTGTCGCTCCCGTCTTGACCAGCGTTGCACTTTGCCTGAACTTGCTGGGCGGATTGGCGCCATCCACTGTGCTGGCGGCAACAACGACCACGCCCACGCCACCGCCGCCACCGCCCACCCCCAGCCGCGCACCCATCGGTGCGCCGCCGGCCGCCAACAGCGAAGAGCTCAATAGCGCCTATGAATTCCGCAACAAGATGAGCAGTGATCCTGCTTGCCAGGAACTGGCGCGCCAGAGCGATCGCATCTACGCGGACCCCAAGATGGAAAGCGACAAGAAGCAGAAGGCACTGGAGCAGATCAGCAGCCGCGCCAA
>DATMTO010000110.1:0-7267 GCA_035564055.1 Rhodocyclaceae bacterium
GGTGTGGGTCAAGACCGCACCCGAGGCCTTTATGCCGCGCGTGGTCGCCTACGAGCCGCTCGACGGCGCCAATGTGCTGGTGACCGCCGGCCTTGACGGCGGCGAGCGCATTGTCACGCAGGCGGCGGCCCTGCTCAATCAGGTGCGCTAACCATGTTCAAGTGGCTACTTGAAACCAGTCTGGCCAATCGCCTGCTCGTGCTCGTGCTGAGTCTGGCGCTGATGGGTTACGGACTGTGGACGCTGTCGCATACGCCGGTCGATGTGTTTCCCGACCTCAACAAACCGACCGTGACCCTGCTTACCGAGGCCGGCGGCATGGCCTCGGAGGAAGTTGAACAATTGATCACCTTCCCGCTCGAAACCGGCATGAACGGCCTGCCCGGCGTCGAGAGTGTGCGCTCGGTGTCGTCTGCCGGCCTGTCCATTGTCTATGTCACCTTTGACTGGAACACGGAAATCTTTCGTGCGCGGCAGATGGTGGCCGAGCGCCTGACCGCACTGGAGAATGCGCTGCCGTCGGGCGTGACACCGAAGATGGGACCGATTTCGTCGATCATGGGCGAGATCATGCTGATCGCGATTCCCATTGACGAAGGCAAGACGACCGCAATGGCGGTCAGGGAATATGCGGACTGGGTTCTGCGCCCGCGCCTGATGGCCATCCCCGGCATCGCCCAGGTGATTCCCATCGGTGGCGAAGTACGTCAGTTCCAGGTGCAGCCTAATACTGCGCGCATGGCCGAGCTTGGCATCAGCTACGCGCAGGTTGAGGCAGCGCTGCAAGGCTTTGCGGCGAACACCTCGGGCGGATTTCTCGAGCTCAATGGCCGTGAATACCTGATCCGCAATCTCGGTCGGACATCAAAGCTGGACGATTTGCGTAACCTCGCATTGACGGCAAAGAATGGGCAACCGATCCTGTTGCAGCAGATTGCCGGGGTGACGTTCGCGCCGGCGATCCGGCGCGGCGACGCCGGTTTCGAGGGCAAGCCGGCGGTGATCCTTGGCATCCAGAAGCAGCCGACCGCCGACACCATTGACCTGACCCAGAAGATCGAGACGGCGCTGACGGGGCTGAAGGCCTCTCTGCCGGCCGGCATGGAGGCGCCGCGCGTGACCTTCCGCCAGGCCAGCTTCATCAGCGCCTCGATCGACACGCTGAAGGCCAAGCTGCTGGCCGCCTCGGTCTTTGTCGGCGTGATCCTGTTCCTCTTCGTCGGTACGCTGCGTACCACGGTGATCGCGCTCGTCGCGATTCCGATCTCGATCCTGACCACCGCGCTGGTGTTCCGCTATTTCGGCCTGTCGATCAACACCATGACGCTTGGCGGCCTGGCGATTGCCATCGGTGGACTCGTCGACGACGCCATCGTCGATGTCGAGAACATCCTGCGCCGCCTGCGCGAGGCCAACAGCAACAGCAGGCTTTCCGCCGGGCCGCTCCAAGGAAAGGCGGCCGGCGATGGAAGCGCAAACCGCGCCGACTTGACCACGGAGCACCTCATGACAGACGAGCGCAGCTCGCTAGTCATACCCCCCCGCGAGGGGGGCGAAGGGGGGCGGGCGTCTCTTCCGGTACTGACGCTGATCCGTGACGCCAGTCTGGAAGTGCGTTCCGCCATCGTGTATGCGACGGCCATCATCGTGCTGGTGTTCGTGCCGCTGTTTGCGCTGCCGGGCATGGAAGGACGCCTGTTCGTGCCGCTCGGTGTCGCTTTCATCGTCGCCACGCTGGCCAGCCTGTTCGTCTCGGTCACGGTGACGCCGGTGCTGGCTTTCTACCTGTTGCCGAAAATGAAGACACTGGATCATGGCGATACCCGATTGCTCGCCTGGATCAAGCGCCACTATCGTCGCGGGCTGGAGGCAGTCATGCGCCGCCCGCAGCAATGGCTGCTCGCCTGCGTGGTGCTGGCGCTCGCTGCGGCGCTGTCGGTGCCGTTCTTCGCTCGCACCTTTCTGCCGCCGTTCAACGAAGGCACGCTGGTGATCGGTTTGCGCCTGAATCCCGGCGTGACCTTGACCGAGTCGACCAATCTCGCCCGTCAGGCCGAGCTGCTGATCCGCGAGGTGCCCGAGGTAACGCACGTCGGCAGGCGCAGCGGCCGGGCCGAGCTCGACGAACACGCCGAGGGCGTGCATACCAGCGAGCTCGACGTCGGCATCAAGCCCTACGACGAGCTCACGCGCAGCATGGACGACATAAAGCGCGACATTCGTGCGCGCCTGGTCAATCTGCCGGCGGCAATCAGCATTGGCCAGCCGATCTCGCACCGCCTTGATCACATCATGTCCGGCGTGCGTGCGCCCATCGCCATCAAGCTGTTTGGCGAAGACCTCGACACCTTGCGTGGGCAAGCGGCTGCGCTGCGTGACCGCTTGGCGCCGGTCGAGGGCCTGGTCGATGTGGAGATCGAGAAACAGGTACTGGCACCGCAGATCAAGGTACGCATCGACTATGCAGCGGCCGCCCAGTACGGTGTGCCGACGCCGCAGATCCTCGCCGTATTGCAGAATCTCGTCGGCGGTGATCGGGTGACGCAGGTGGTTGAAGGCACGCGCCGTTTCGATCTGGTGGTGCGCCTGCCCGAGTCTTCACGCGGCATCGAGGGCTTGGGCAATCTGCTGATCGAGACGCCGAATGGCCGCATCCCCTTGTCGCGCATCGCCAGTATCGAAGACGGCGACGGCCCCAATCAGATCAGCCGCGACAACGGCCGGCGTCGCATCGTCTTGTCGGCAAACACGCAGGGCCGGGCGCTGTCCGATGTGATCGAGGATGTGCGCAAGGTGCTCGGCGAAACGAAATTGCCCGAAGGTTACTTCGTCACGCTCGAGGGCCAGTTCCAGGCGCAGGAGGAGGCTGCTCGCTTGATAGGCCTGCTCTCCGTTGCCTCGCTGGCGATGATGTTCGCCGTGCTCTACAGCCGTTATCGTTCGGGCACGCTGACGCTGATGGTGATGGCCAACATCCCTCTGGCGCTGATCGGCGCCGTGCTGGGCTTGTGGCTATCCGGGCAGCCGCTGTCGATTGCCGCGCTGGTCGGCTTCATCACCCTGTCCGGCATCTCGGTGCGCAACGGCATCCTGATGATCAGCCATTACCTCAACCTGATGCGATTCGAGCAGGAACAGTTCGGGCTGGCCATGATCCTGCGTGGCTCGCTTGAACGTCTCGCGCCGGTGCTGATGACTGCGTTGGTGACGGCGTTTGCACTGGCACCGCTGCTGTTCGAGGCCGAGCAGCCGGGCACCGAAATCCTGCATCCGGTCGCCGTGGTCATCTTCGCCGGTCTGATCGGCTCGACCCTGCTCGACACTTTCCTGACTCCGGCCATGTTCTGGCTGTTCGGCCGCAAGGCCGCGCAGCGGAGCCTGGACGGCACTTCTCACGAAGCCTTCTGACACCTGAAAGGAGAGCGCAATGAAAACTGTATATACAACCCTGATGACGGTCGGACTGTCATGCACAACGCTGGCCTGGGGCAGCGAGACCCTGCCTAGGGAAAGTATGGCCGGTGCCACATCCGTGCGTGAAATGATCGATGTCTACAAGAACCCAAACTGCGGCTGTTGCGGCAAATGGGTGGAGCACATGCAAAGCGCTGGCTTCAAGGTGCGCGTACATGAGCTTGGCGAAGTGGCACCCATGCGCCAGAAGCTGGGAATGCCGGAACGTTATGCCTCATGTCACACCGCCAAGGTGGGCAACTATCTTCTCGAAGGCCATGTGCCGGCGGCTGACGTGAAGCGCCTGCTCAGAGAAAGGCCTAAGGCCATCGGTCTCGCGGTACCCGGTATGCCCGCAGGCTCTCCAGGCATGGAAGGACCCCCACCAGCCAGCTATAACACGCTGCTGGTGAAGTCCGACGCGGATAGCGTGATCTTCGCTCGACACTGAGCCGAGCGCCGTTACGCATTGCCCTGATCTTTTTATTTTTTTACCGTAACAAAGGAGTCATCATGAAGTTCACATCCATCCTCGCCGCCGCCCTCATCGCCGTTTCCAGCAGCGCCGTAGCGCCGCTGGCCCTGGCTCACGCCGATCACGGCAAGCCCCAGTACGGCGGCATCTACGGCGAGGCCGGCACCTTCCAGCTGGAGCTGGTGGCGGCCGAACATACGCTCACCTTCTACGCCACCCTGCACGGCGAACCGATCGCCACCAAGGGCGCCAGCGGCAAGGTCACCATCCTCGGTGCCGATGGCAGCAGCAGCGAAGCGCAGCTGGTCGCGGCCGGTGACAATCAGCTGGTCGCGAAGATCAAGCAGAAGCCTGCACCGGGCAGCAAGATCCTCGCCGCAGTTTCGATGCCGGGCAAGCCGGCGGCGAATATTCGTTACGCCATCGAGTAAGTCTGCGGCTCAGGCCCAGCGCAAGTCGCCGCACAACACGCGCGCCTGGCGGCCGTGATGGAAGGCGATGGAGATGGTGACGCAGAGATTGCCGGTGGCGGTGGACAGATAAGGTCGGGTGGTTTGCACCTGGCCGAAGTGTTCCATGGCGCGGCGGAAGTAGGGACGGCGCGACCAGCGCGCGCCGTCGATACCGGCAATCGGCTGATAGCTGCTCGCCTCGCGCTGGCTGGCTGCGCAGCTCCAGACGTTGGAGCCGACCTGCAGGCCGTGTTCGTCGAGCAGGTAGCAGAACTCGGTGCCGGGCAGATCGAGGAATGGGCGGCAGGCGCCGGCCAGTTCCTCGCTGCGCATGGCCAGTTCCATCGCCGCCTTGACGATGGCCTGTTCATAAGGCGCGATGCGCTCGCGACGCCGGCGGTAGTCGTGGTGGCTCTCACGCTCGTAGCAGTCCCACAGCTCGGTGACGGCCGGGATCGGCTGGTGGATGGGGAGCGGCGCTGCCGCCGGACGCGCGAAGTAGTAACCCTGCGCAAAATCGATGTCGGCCTCCAGCGCGATCATCGCCTGGGTCTGCGTTTCAATACCTTCAAGCAGGACCAGCGAGCCGGCTTCGTGCAACATGTTCACGATGCGCGGCAGCATGCGGCGTGCGCGCGGGTCGGCTTCGCACTGCACGGCGAAACGGCGGTCGAGCTTGACGATTTCCGGCACCACCTTCCAGATGCGATCGAAATTGGAATGGCCGGCGCCGAAGTCGTCGATGGCGAGCAGGCAACCGAGTTCGCGCAGATAGCCGACGCTGTCGTCGAAATGATCTTCGTCCTCGATCAGCTCTTCGAGAATCTCGACCACAATCATGCGCGGCTGTAGTTCGTTGCTCTTGAGCAGCTCGGCCATGAAGGCTTTGCGGTTGGCCTGCTGGGCGCGCGAGAAGCTGTCCGGATGGATATTCAGAAACAGCCAGCCGTCGCGGGCCTGCCCGGCATTGGCCACATGCAGTGTGCGGCAGAGGCGGTCGAGATGCAGGATCTCGCCGTTGGCGATGGCCTGGTCGAGCAGTTGCGGCGGCGGTAGGTATTCGCCGTCGGCACGTCTGGCCCGCAGCAGCCCCTCGTGTCCGACGACGCGGCCATGGGTAAGGCTGACGATGGGCTGGAACGCGCTGCTGCAAATGCAATCGCCATAGACGGCGCTGAATCGACCGTCGGCATCCTCTTTCAGTTGCGCACGCAGGCTGTCGTAGTTCAGGTCGGTGCGCTTGTTCACATCGGGGTCCGGAGGCAAGGTGTCATTGCTGTTTATTCAAGCAGCAACCATGCCATCGTCAAGCTCTCGTCAGCCTGAATCACCATGCGCTGTTGCATAAATGCAGGCGTTTTTTTGCATTCCGCGCGTTCTGCCGCATGCATGCGAGCAGCATATTGCTAATATGCGCTTACGGCGCATCGCCGCGCGCAAGCAGGCGTCCGCCCGGTCTATAGTGAAACATCGAGGCTTCTTTTCGTGTCCCCCATGCAGCCCCTATCCGAGTCTTCCATCAAAGCGGCGCTAGGCAGTATCTCGATTCCGCCACGCCCGGCCTTGCTGCTGGCACTGCAGCGGGAGATGCGCAAGGAGGACCCGGACTTCGGCAAGATCGGCCATCTCCTGCGTCGTGACGTCGGCATGGCGGGCAGCCTGCTCAAGACCGCCAACTCGGCCTTCTACGGTGCGCGACGTCAGATCGAGACGATCGAGGATGCCATCGTGCTGGTCGGCATGAACCAGTTCAGCGCGCTGATGACGGGCCTGATTACCCGTCGCGTGCTGGCCCAAGGGGCCATGATGATGGCGCGTTTCTGGGACGTTTCGGAAAAGCGCTCGGCCGGCATGGGGTATGTGGCCAAGCATGTGCGCGACCTCGAACCCGAACTGGCCTTCAACTTCGGACTCTTCTGCGACATCGGCATTCCCCTGCTCAAGGCGCATTTCCCGACCTATCTGCAGACGCTTGAAATCGCCAATCACGGTTCCGAGCTGTTCACGCGCGTCGAAGACGGCCGTCACGGTATCAACCATACCCAGGCCGGCTCGCTGCTGGCGGAGACCTGGGGCATTGCCGAGGAGGTGGTCGAGGCGATCCGGCTGCACCACGATATTGCCGCCTTGCACGACGGCCATGTGCCGCAAACGGTGCGGCGCCTGATCGCGGCCAATCTGCTTGTCGACCGCGCGATCCAGGAGTTTCGCGGCGAGTCGGGTTTTGGTGATCACAGCCATGATGATTACAGCGAGTGGGCGCTTGCCTGCGCTCCCGCCATCGTTACGCTGGGCATCACGCCGGCGCAGGCCGAAGCGCTGTGCGGCGAGCTCAAGGCGCGCTATTCAGGCGCATCCCTGAGCTGATCGGTCTCGATCCTACGCCGAGAAGGCGTGTGCCAGACGCTTCAGTTCCGGCACGCAGGAGCCGCACGAGGTGCCGCACTGCTTCTTTTCCTGCAAGCCCTTGAGGTCGCAGCCGGCCTTGTACTCGGCGAGGATTTCGTTTTCGCTGACATCGAAGCAGTTGCATACGATGCGGCCGCGCGACTTGCCGGCGACCGGCGGACGGGCCAGCGGGGCCAGCAGCCACTTGCGCGCTTCGGTCGTTGAGGCACCCGTCGCCATCAGTTCTTCCAGCCAGTCCGAGGCGGCCACCTCGCCGGCGAGGCGCACCACGGTCAGCGTGTTGCTATCGATCATGGCGCGCTTCTGAATGCCGCGGCCGGGGTCGTCGAGGCGCAAGGCCATGTTCGCCTGCAAGCCCAGATCGGCGTCGAGATCGGCGAGCGCTTCCGCCGACATCGGCTCCTCCATCCATGCGCGCAGCACGATCACCGCATTGTCGCGGCCGGCCAGGCCCAGCGTGGCATGGGCGAAACGCGGC
>DATMTO010000111.1:0-6208 GCA_035564055.1 Rhodocyclaceae bacterium
CCGCAGGGCCGGCGGATTGCTTTTACTTTTCTCGCTCAGCGACCGCGTTCAATCTGTACGCCCACGCGCTTAACGCCGCGCGCCACCCCGACCTTGGCAATGGAAATCTTGACCCAGGGCGCACCGAACTCTTCAAGCATCAGCTTGATCACGTATTCGCCTAAAGTTTCGAGCAGATTGAAGTGGCGCTCGGCCAGCTCCTTGCGCACACGCTCAATGACCACTGCGTAGTCGATGGTCTTGGCAATATCGTCGTCGGCCGCCGCCTCGTCTGGTACGCCAAAGGTCAGATTGATCTCCACCATCTGCGGCGTGACGCGTTCGCGGTCGTAGATGCCGACATTGGCCTCGACGCGCATTTCTTCGATGAATATAAAGTCCATATTTTTCCTTTAGGAAGGCTGAATAGCCGTAGCGAGGGGGCGGAGGGCAAGGCGCACGGAGCACAGCAACCGGAATGTACTTGAGTACATGAGGATTGCGAGCACCGCGCAACGCGGCCATACGTTCACGCAGCAGGCTTGTCAGCCCTTCCTTTACAATGCCGGCATTCTAGAGAACGCCGCTGCGTATCACCAGCGCATACCCGCATGAACTTCGACATCCATACGCTTTCCTTTCTGGCCCTCGGCTATGCGCTCGGCTCTGTGCCCTTCGCCATCCTCGTCTCCAAGGCTTTCGGTCTCGCCGATCCGCGCACCGTCGGCTCCGGTAATCCCGGCGCCACCAATGTGCTGCGCTCGGGCAACAAGCTGGCTGCCCTGCTGACCCTGCTCGGCGACGCACTCAAGGGCTGGCTGGCGATGTTCATCGCTGCCAAGCTGGGCGCCGATATGCTGGGCGTGACCCTGGCCGGCTTCGGCGCCTTCTTCGGCCACGTCTTCTCGGTGTTCCTGCGCTTCAAGGGCGGCAAGGGCGTGGCCACGGCGGCCGGCGTATTCTTCGGCTTCAGCTGGCAGCTGGGCCTGATCGTTCTGGCTGTATGGTTGGTTACGGCCTTCGTCAGCCGCTACTCCTCGCTCGGCGCCATCGTCGCCTCGATGTCCGCACCGTTTGCCGCCTGGTGGCTATTGCCCAGCCCGGAGCAGTCACTGGCCGTGACCGCCATCGCCGTCATCGTGATCCGCCGCCACCGCGAAAACATTCAACGCCTGATTGCGGGCACTGAATCGAAAATGGGCAAGAAGAAATAGCCGCCCTGCGGTGAAGCTGCGTTGCTCAACGGCCTTGCGCTGATTAAACGGGCGTATTGAGCTGATCCAGCGGCCAGCGCGGCCGGATGGCAAAAGCACCGTCGCGCTTTTGCGCCATTTGCTTCAACAGGCGCTGCGCGCCGCAGAAGGCGATCATGGCGCCGTTGTCCGTGCACAGGGCGACTTCCGGGTAATACACGCGGATCTTGTGCTTGGCGCCCATGGCATTGAGACGTTCGCGCAGGCGCTTGTTGGCGCCGACGCCGCCAGCCACCACCAGCCTGCCCAGGCCGCAGGCGCGCACCGCCGCCAGCGACTTGGCGGCCAGCACTTCGGTCACCGCCTCCTGAAATTCAGCGGCCAGATTGGCCGGGCCGTCGACCTCATTCAACACACCGTTATTCACTGCCGTCAGTACGGCCGTCTTCAGCCCAGAGAAGCTGAAGTCGAAGTCGCCGCTGTTCAGCATCGGCCGCGGCAGCTTGTATTTACCAGGCGCCCCCGTCTCGGCCAACTTCGCCAGTGCGGGGCCGCCGGGATAGCCCAGACCCAGCAGCTTGGCGGTCTTGTCGAAGGCCTCGCCGGCGGCATCGTCGAGCGACTCGCCGAGCAGGCGATAGGCGCCGACATCGGCCACCTCCATAAGCTGGGTGTGCCCCCCGGAAACGAGCAGGGCAACAAAGGGGAAGTCCGGGCGATCGGCGCCAAGCAAGGGGGACAGCAGGTGGCCTTCAAGATGGTGAACCGGGAGGGCGGGAATGTTCAGCGCCACCGCCAGAGCCTCGGCAAAACTCGACCCCACCAGCAGCGCGCCGGCCAGACCTGGACCTGCGGTGTAAGCGATTGCTTCTATGTTTTCTATTGTCTTGCCTGACTCTTTGAGTACGGACTCAAGCAAGGGGATCAGGCGCCGAATGTGGTCGCGCGAGGCGAGCTCGGGCACCACGCCGCCGTAGGCCTCATGCATTGCGACCTGGGTATGCACGGCATGGGCGAGCAGGCCCGCTTCGGTATCGTAGAGGGCGATACCGGTTTCATCACAGGAGGATTCGACGCCGAGGACTAGCATGGTGAGGGAGGCTCAGAAACAAAAATGCCCCGGCAAGCCGGGGCATCCATTGTACGGCAGCGCAGCTTAACGGCCGCTCAGTGGCAATTAACGACCCAAAAGCACGCGGGCCAGGACCTGACCGACGACAGCCACGCGGCCGCTCTCGTCCGGGGTCTCGGCGAAGTCTTCAGGCGCCAGCACTTCTTCGCTGAACTTGGCGTTGTCGCAGATCAGGCGCACTTCCTTCTTGAGGCCGGACTGGGCACGACGCACAACGAACTTGTCGTTCACCTGCAGCACATAGACGCCATTGGTCTGGATACGAGTGACGCGCGGATCATAGACCACGATGTCGCCGGAGCGCAGATAGGGCTCCATGTCCTCGGACTGAACGCGCATCATCTTCACGTCGCGCGGCAGGCCGATGTCGCGCAGCGTTTCGGGCAGCGTGTAGATGGCGTGACCGTCGGCGGTATTGTCCGGGTGCAGGTCAATGACGGCATATTGCTCGTCGACGATATGCGCGCCGCTACCAGCATCGCCCATGACCAGCTGCTCGACCGTGGTGTTGAGGGTCTTGGCAATCTCGGGCAGGCGGAACAGTTCTGGCACACCATCGCCACGCACCCAGGCCGTCGCCGTATTCTGGCTGACGTCAAAGAGCTGGGCGACTGCCGTCACGCGACCGTAGCCGGGCGGAATCGAACCGCGGCGGTCGAGCGCAGCATTGAAATTGGCGGCAAACTGGCGGCGGAACTCTTGCTGGCGCTGCAGGCGCTCGTCGCCGGAATTGAGATGAACGATGGTATTCATGTGGACAATTCTATCTTATTGAGAGTAGAGGGCCAAGCCGTGTATGGCTTGTCGCCATAGTCAGTTTGGACTTTTTTCCGACAACTTGTGACCCTGTCCGGTTCCCGCACCCCCTCGAAAAGTTGAAGTTTGGTCTCCTTGTCACATTTTCTTTGACACGCCGGCCAGAAACGTTCATAATCCGCGCCTCATTTTGTTCCAACTCATCAGGTACGACTGCAATGCCAGGTATCCGCGTCAAGGAAAACGAGCCGTTTGAAGTTGCGATCCGTCGCTTCAAGCGCGCCATTGAAAAAACCGGTCTGCTGACCGAGCTGCGCGCACGCGAGTTCTACGAGAAGCCCACCGCTGAGCGCAAGCGCAAGCTGGCCGCTGCCGTGAAGCGCCATCACAAGCGCGTGCGCAGCCAGACCCTGCCGCCGAAGCTGTACTGATCGGCGACCCCGCCTCGCGGGGTTGTGGTCTGCCCCACATTGCGTGGGTCTTGCACCAAATTCAAAACCTCGGCTGCCGCCTATACTGAGCGGCAACTGAGGTTTTTCCTATTGTCTTTTCAGATCGAGCAATCACGATGACTCTCAAGCTTCGCATCAACGACGACATGAAGAACGCCATGCGTGCCGGCGACAGCAAGACCCGCGATGCGCTGCGCCTGCTACTGGCCGCGATGAAGCAGAAGGAAGTCGACGAACGTATCGACCTCGATGATGCGGGCGTGCTCGCCGTCATCGACAAGGCGCTGAAGCAGCGCAAGGACTCGATCACCCAGTATCTCGCCGCCGGTCGCCAGGATCTGGTCGACGCCGAGCAGGCCGAAGTCGACGTATTTTCTGCCTACATGCCGCAGCAACTTACGGCGGCGGAAATCGACGCCATCATCGCCGCGGCCATCGCCGCAAGCGGGGCCGCTGGCGCAGCCGCCATGGGCAAAGTGGTCGGCCTCGTCAAGCCGCAAGTCGCAGGGCGTGCCGACATGGGCGACGTCTCCAAGCGCATCAAGGCAGCGCTGGGCTGAACCCAGGCTGATCGGCGCCAGCCGTGATCCCGGACAGCTTCATTCAGGAATTGCTGGATCGCGTCGACATCGTCGACGTGGTGCAGCGCTACGTCCCCCTCAAGAAGGCCGGCGCCAATTACAGCGCCTGCTGCCCTTTCCATTCGGAAAAATCTCCGTCCTTCACCGTCAGCCCAACCAAGCAGTTCTATCACTGCTTCGGCTGTGGTGCGCACGGCAGCGCCATTGGTTTCATCATGGCGCATCAGGGCCTGGGGTTTGTCGATGCGGTCGAGGAGCTGGCAGGCAATCTGGGCCTGACCGTGCCCAACGAGGGTCGCAGCCAGAATCCCCAGTACGCCGAGAAGAAGACCTCGCTGACCGAGCTGATGGCCCGCGCTCAGCGCTACTACAAGGAACAGCTCAAGGCCTCACCCCGCGCCATCGACTATCTCAAGGGTCGCGGCCTGACCGGGGAAATCGCCGCGCGGTTCGGTCTCGGCTATGCGCCGGACGAATGGCAGGGGCTCGAAAGCATCTTCGACAACTACAAGGCGCCGGAACTGGCCACCGTCGGCCTCGTCATCGATAACGAACAAGGCCGACGCTACGACCGCTTCCGCGACCGAATCATGTTCCCCATCCTCGATGCGCGCAGCAACATCATCGGCTTTGGCGGACGCATCATCAAGCCCGAAGATACGCCCAAGTACATGAACTCGCCGGAAACGCCGCTGTTCGACAAGGGGCGAGAGCTTTATGGTTTGACCCAGGCGCGCCAAGCGATCCGCGACACCAATACGGTCATCGTCGTCGAAGGCTACATGGACGTGGTCGCCCTGGCCCAGCACGGCGTCGGCAACGCCGTGGCCACGCTCGGCACCGCCACCACCGGCGATCACGTGCACAAGCTGATGCGCCAGGCCGAGAAAATCGTGTTCTGCTTCGACGGCGACAAGGCCGGCCGCAAGGCCGCCTGGCGCGCGCTGGAAAACAGCCTGCCGCACCTCGCCGACGACCACAGCGTCGGCTTCCTGTTCCTGCCGCCCGAGCACGATCCGGACAGCTATGTGCGCGAACACGGTGCCGAGGCTTTCCAGCGTATCGCCGCCCACCCCACCGGTCTGGTCGAATTCCTGCTGCGGGAGCTGTCCAACCGCATCGAAGGCAATGGCGCTGACAGCGGTCGCCTGCTCGTGACCGAAGTTGAGCCGCTGATCAAGCAGATCGGCCCGGCCGCACCGCTGCTGCGCCTGCAACTGCTCAAGGCGCTGGCCGCCAAGAGCGGGTTTTCCCAGGCCGAACTGGAAGGCCAATACCAGATCAAGCCCATGGCAGCGCCCAGTCGCCGGCCGCCGCCGGCACCGCGGAGCCGCCCCAGCGCACGCCCGATTGAACACGTCCTGCTGGAAATCGTCCTGCAGCAGCCGGCCTGGGCCAGCCGCGTGCCGCTGGAGCTGATTCCGGACACCAGTGCCGAGACCGCGACCCTGCATGCCATTGCCAACCAGCTTGAACATGGCGAACTGCCGGCCGGCGGGGTCGGCATGCTGCTCGAGCACTTCCGCGACACGCCGCACGAAAGCACGATTTCCCGCTTCGCTGCTCAGCTGGCCGAAGAAATCGATGCGGCCGAGCTCGAAGCCGTGCTCAATGACGCCGTCGAACGCATCCGCAATGTCGGGTTGTCCGACGAAATCACCGTCCTGACTGCGCGAGCACGAAACGGTGGTCTGGATGCCGCCGACCAGCAGCGCCTGATGGATTTGTTGCGGCGCAAAAGCAGTGCCAAGCCTTTGCCAAGCACTTGATGTATAATGATCAGTTCCCCAATTTTGCCGTGCCGCGCTTATTGAGCGGCGCCATCCGGACCTGCCGAGGATAGTATGCCGAAGGAAACCGCCAAGCCGACCAAGTCGAAAGCTGTCGCTGCCAAACCCGTCAAGGCCAAGGCAGCGCCGGTCAGGAAGACCGCTGTCGCCGCCAAGAAGCCCGTTGCCGTAAAGCAGGCGGTCAAACCGGCGCCGGCCAAGAAGGCTGCGGTCAAGGCGCCCGCCAAGGCGGCACCTGCAAAAACCCCGGTCGCCAAAGTTGCGCCCGTAGCCAGCAAGGCCAAGCCGGCCCCGGAGAAGGTTGCGCCGAAGCCCGCCGCACCCG